>JAVEZX010000059.1:0-14269 GCA_034002785.1 Bacteroidales bacterium | reverse complement strand
CGTGATGAACAAATATCTCCTTTATGAGTATTATATACGCGGAAGAAAAAAATTCTCCGAACTGAAGTGGACCTGACCAGAAGACAACAAATGGCAATTTTCCTGACGGTGGTGCTGACCGTCTATATACTTACGAATTTCTACCTGTGGTTCAAGGGCCGCAGGGCGCTCTCCGGAGAAGGATACGGAACAACATGGTACACAGTGACCTTCATAGCCCTGGCATCAACTTTTGTCATCGGCAAATTCCTCGAACACTCCTTTACCAATGTGTTCACGGATATTATCAACGTCATTGGTGGCTTCTGGATGGGCTTCATGCTCTACGGCTTCCTCGCATGGTTAATAGCGGACATACTCATACTTGTTCAGAAGCCGTTTCACCTGGTCTCTCCTGAACTTCTTCCGAAAATCAGGCTTTGGCTCTTTGCCGGGATCAGCACAGGCACCCTGCTGCTGATTATTATCGGATTCTTCAATGCAATCAGCCCGGTCACAAGGCACTATGAGCTGGAGACTGAAGGCAGGTTTTCCGGGGGTAACCGGGAAATGAAGATTGTGGCAGTGTCTGACGTTCACCTGGGAAGCATCATCCGCAAGCGCAGCATGCGTCATCTGTCGGAGATGATCGAAGAGGAGAAGCCTGACATCGTCCTCTTCCTTGGTGACCTGATAGACGGAAGCATAGGACCGGTGCTCCGTGGAGACCTCCTCTCTCACCTCAGACTCCCTGACCTTACCTATGGCACCTGGGCAATCACGGGCAACCATGAGTTCATGAGCGATCTTCGCAAATCGATACCATATATTGAAAGCAAGGGTATCAGGGTGCTCAAGGATGAAGTGATAAGGCTGGATAACGGTGTCTATATAATCGGCCGCATTGACCGGACGGCCATGCACACCCCAGGGAGCAGCCGTGTTTCCCTTGAAACGCTTCTGGATGAAACAGAGAAGGGTGCCCCGGTCATCCTGCTTGATCATCAGCCCTATGATCTTGCTCAACTGGCAGGTACTTCCGTTGACCTGCAGCTCTCAGGACATACGCACAACGGGCAGATGTGGCCTCTCAACCTCATCACGGACCGTATGTTCGAGCTTAGCCACGGACATAAAGTCTTCGGAAAGACTCATGTGATAGTGTCATCCGGATTTGGATTATGGGGACCACGGATGCGAATCGGCACCAGGCCGGAAATCCTCTCGATAAAGTTCAAGGGAAAGTCAGAGTAAGGGGTAAACCTTCTCAAGTGCCATCCCCCTGGAGCCCTTGACAAGAATTGTATAACCCTCCGGGATCTCCGAACGAATCCATTCGGCAGCCGCCTCTGATGACCCGAACAGCAGTGCAGGAAAGTCAGCTGCCGCCTCACGGAACAGAGGCCCTACAAGAACCGACATAATGCCTTCAATCTGTCTCAGCTGACTGATCACGGCAGCATGGCCCGAAATGCTCTCACTGCCAAGCTCAAGCATGTCACCCAGGATAACCATCTTTTTCTCTGCCTTCAGCGCGGCAAAAGCGGCTATTGCCTTCTCCATGCTTGAGGGATTCGCATTGTATGCATCGCGGATGACAGTGTTCCTTCCCGTCTCAGTAACCTGTGACCGGTTGTTCGCAGGCCTGTATGTTGAGACAGCATCCACGATCTCACCTGCCGGAACGTCAAAGAGCAATCCGGCAGCCATCGCTGCCCTCACATTGTCAAGGTTGTATGACCCGAAAAGCCCGGTATCAAACCTGTATTCAGTTCCGTCAATAATCGCCTCAACGCGCAGCATCATACTCTCTCCCTCAGCTGCGCGTGCCTTGAGAGTATGACTGCCGGGTGCGGAATAGGCCACCTGTTTGGCAATTCCTGCCGCAAGCTCACTCAGTATGGGGTTGTCATCGTTAAAGATAACCGTCCCGTTGTTCTGCCTCAGCGACTGGTATAACTCGGACTTTGCCTGCCTGACATTCTCAAAGGATCCGAATCCTTCAATATGTGCCGTGCCTATATTGGTAATGATACCGTGAGTGGGCTTTGCCGTTTCACAGAGAGCGGCTATCTCGCCAACATGATTGGCGCCCATCTCCACCACCAGGAAGGCTGCATCGTCAGGCGCACTGAGAAGCGTCAGCGGCACCCCGATATGATTGTTGAAGTTCCCGGCCGTGCTGTGTACCCTGCCCTTCCGCGAAAGTACTGCGGTAAGCAGTTCCTTGGTTGTGGTCTTTCCGTTAGTGCCTGTGATGCCAATGACCGGCATCTGCAGCCTGTGACGGTGACAGGCCGCCAGCGCAGCCATCGTCTCAAGCACGTCGTTAACAACAATAATCCTTTCGCCGCAGAGCGAAGGATCATCCACCACCGCTGCCAGGGCCCCGTCACCGAGCGCCGCGACGGCGTGACGGTTACCGTCATGCGCTGGCCCTTTCAGGGCGAAAAAGATCTCACCCTTCCTGACCGATCTTGAATCTGTTGTTACCCCCGCTGAGTTGCGGAACAGTGCATATAACCTTTCAATCTCCATCCCGATCTAAAAAGAAGCCCCATTACTTTCGATAATGAGGCTTTATTCTATACCTATACTATATATTACAATCCTGAAGGACTTCCTACCCTGATCATCGCGCAGCGGAAACCAAGGTCGTCACGTGATGCCTCCTGGTCAAGGTAACGACGGGTTGAGGGATTGAGCCAGTAAGCCCTGTCCTTCCATGATCCGCCCTTGAAGACCCTTGCCCTGTCATTGATGAGAGTCACATAGTCATTGTCTATTTCGTTCTGCGAATACATCCTTTCAGTCTGCGGAAGATCAGCATTGCCTGACCATTCAAGACTCGAGGAGATGCTTGAGATTACATCGCCGTCAAGGTAGTTCCTGTAATCACCTTTCTGATAGTTATACCTGTTTGCGACATCCTCCGGCTTCACAGTATCAATCTGGAGCCTGCCCAGTCTGTCTTTCGGGATCACATCGCCGTTGGCATCACGCTTGAGATCGGTAAACACGTTGCCCCTGAACGGGTTGAACATGTCAACATCTTCGGACGAGAGAGGACGGTAGATGTCCATCACCCACTCGTTCACGTTGCCGGCCATGCAGTAGAGACCATAATCATTGGGCCAGTATGACCTCACGTCAACCGTGATGCTACCGGCATCGTTCAGGTTGCCTGCCACGCCCATCATGTCACCGCGACCGCGGACGAAGTTGGCCATGAATTCGCCCCTGTATTTGGAAGCCGAGTTGCGGACGTTGTGGCCGTCCCACGGATATATAGCCCTTTCATATATTCTCTCCTCGAAGGTGTTGCCCCTGAGGCCGTAGGCTGCAAATTCCCACTCAGCTTCCGTCGGCAGACGGTAACGGGGAAGAAGGATGCCATCCTCGAGACGTACACGCGGATGAAGCTCATCCACCCTCTGGCCCGGCACACCCTCATACTGTCCTGCCAGGTATGATTCTGTGTTGAAGTTGTTGGCTCCGGACTGCTCTACATTGTTATCCTGCCACTTGCTGTCAAGGAGGATCTGCTCGTTGACCCTGTCAGTACGCCATACGCAATAGTCGTTGGCCTGCAGCCAGCTTACACCTACAACCGGATAATTGTTGAATGAGGGGTGACGGAAATAATACTGCACGTAAGGTTCGTTCAGACCCAGAGGACTTCTCCAGACAAGGGTGTCAGGAAGAGCACGCCGGTGAACCTCCGGATAATCGCTGTATACCCTCCTGAGCCAGTACAGGTATTCACGGTAGTCGAGGTTGGTAACCTCCGTCTCATCCATATAAAATGAAGAAACAGTCACCCTGCGGGGCGAGTTGTTCCAGTCATACATCACATCCTGCTCAACCCTCCCCATCGTAAAGGTACCTCCTTCAATAAGTACAAGGTTGGGGCCGGTGATCTGTTCCGAGGCCTCCCCTATCGGGTAGCCAAGATCATTCACATCACTCGATTTGGGATCCCTGTAGCTCCAGCCTGTTGTAGGAGATACATTATCCTGGTTCCCTCCCTTACAGGAGAAAAGGAAGAGAGCAACAACTACAAAAACCGGTAAAGCTCTGAATTTATACATAGCCATTTAAGGTTTACTTGATTACTTTTTATTCCTGAAATTCTGTTCGTTTACAAAACTCTGCACCAAAATAACTACAAAAGGGGCAACTTTATTATGTGCGCTCCTCTACTTTTTTCAACATTTCCGAAACCAAACACTGCACCGGCCCTGACTATCGCTGTGCCACTTATCGGGGCCGCTCCGCCTGACAGGATATAACTGTATGACATCATGATCTTTACGAAAGAAAGATCATATCCAAGGGAGCATTGCGCCGAGGTGAATCCCCCTTTTGTGTGCCATATGGCCAAACCTGCCATCAAACCCCTCCAGGAGGCTTCGCTTCCTAAATAAATCCTGAATTCACTGCCCTGGACAATAAAAGCAGCCGAAGGCAACAGCGAAAGGTCGCCTGTACGCGGTGACAGATCCACTGCTGCCGTCAGTGACCAGAGACGGTCAAGCCTGTTGTGATCACTGTCCTCATCACTGAGCAACGGACGTGTAAGATGCATCACGGAGAAACCTCCGGACCATGGCCCTGAGGCAAGAGTGAAACCCGTCCCCAGATCAAAGCGATTGATGGCTCCCGGATTGGCATACCCTGCTCCTCCTCCGGTGATTCCCCTGAACGGATCAATGTCATCCGGGAGTATTACTGATCCTGTTCGTATGCCCCTTGAGATAAACGAGGCTGAGAGCCCTGCCGTAACAAATGTCTGCCGTCCGGCCCTGAAATGGTATGAGTATGAGAGGCCTCCCCTGAGATCATTCATCACCTCTCCGAACATATCGTCAGAAAGCCACACTCCGGCACCTCCGTGAAGGCCTGGATAATACCCGTCATATGATGCATAGACTGACCGGAGGCTGAAGCCCTTTCCCGGCAGGAAGGTGAAGGCGGACAGATTCACTGACGGCGTTCCCCGCACCCCCGCAAAGGCAGGATTATACATCATCTGCATGCCTGACATCGTCCCGTGCCAGGTATCCTGGCTGCTGAGGGGCAGGGTACAGAGGAGCAATAACGGAGAAAGAGTCCTGTAACTGAACTTCATATTCGCACTTCACAATTATCAACGCTGCCGTGGCTCCAATATTTTGTCCAGGGCAGCCACAAAACGGGGCAAAGATAAGCTACTTGACTATCTTTGCCATGATGAACCTGAAAAGTCTGGCCACCGGTGTGATCTGTATTCTGCCTCTGCTTCAAGCGGCAGCGCAGGAATACGCGGCATCATCCGTGCTTGCCGGCGGCAAATGGGCAAAAATGGCCGTCACCTCGGAAGGTATTTACAGACTCGATTATTCGCGCATCAGAGAGATGGGAATAACCGATCCTGCAAACGCAGTACTATACGGAAACAACCGGGGGCAGCTGTCATTCATGAACGACGGCTCTGCCCCTGACGACCTCAGAAAAATTGCCGTAACGGTTGAGAAGGGAAGTGACGGCGTTTTCAATGACGGAGACTACCTGCTATTCTATGCAGAAGGGACACACCGTTGGCAGCACGATCCATCCTCCGGCGGAAACAGCTTCCTGCGGCATCACTACTCCGATACGGCATGGTACTTCATCTCCTCGCAGCCGTCAGGCCCGCTTGCAATTGTAACGGAGACACCTCCGTCAACACCACCCACGGATCTCACACAGTCAACTGACGTTGCCTTCAGGCACGAACGCGAGGAGATCAGCCTTATCAGGTCAGGCAGGGAATGGTACCAGCAGGTGGCCTCGGGAGTACAGACCGGCATCGGTCCTGACTTCACGGACCTGATCACATCTGAAAGGATAAGATACCGGTTAAGGGTTCTGGGTCGGTCTGACACCGGCACCTCATTCACCCTGAGACAGGGAACGGAAACGGTTAAGACGGTCACCGTGCCGCCGGTTACGATGACAGACCTGAACGGCATCTTCGCAGAGATCACAGCAGTATCTGACTCCGTAATGCCCGCTTCTCAGTCGCCGGCGTTCAGCCTCGCCTTCTCATCGGGAGGCAATATGGCCGCAACAGGGTACATCGACTATGTTGATTTCCTTGCAAGGGCGCGAATGGTATACCGTGACAGACAGCTGATTATAAGCGACAGCCGCTCCGTTGGTTCCGGAAAAGTCACAAGATTCACGGTGGAGAGCTCAGCCGCGATCAGGGTATGGGACGTCACGGATCCATTCTCCCCGCGTGCAGTACAGACTTCAACCCAGGGAGGAAATACCCTGTTCACTGCAGCAACCGACAGTCTGAAAAAATTCGTTGCCTTCTCCCCGACCCACATTAAACAGCCGGTAAGAATTGTGCCGGTGCAGCAGCAAAACCTCCATGCAACTGCTCCCGCCGACATGATAATCGTCACACACCCACTGTTCCGCGATTATGCCGGGCGCCTTGCAGCCATCCACCTTGAAGACGACGGCACCAGCTCCGTCATAGTGACACCGGAAGAGATCTATAATGAATTCTCGGGCGGGATTCCCGATGCCGCCGCAATAAGAAACTTCGTTAAAATGCTGCGGGAGCGCGGCAGGGATAACGGCTCCCCTGTGAGATATCTGCTTTTGTTCGGCGACGGATCATTTGAGAACAAGACACCGCCTCCGCGAAACAGCTCTTTCATCCCCACCTGGCAGTCAGTCAACTCCAATACGGGCGTTCTCTCTTTCACCTCGGACGACTTCTACGGCCTCCTCGATGAGGGGGAGGGCGAAGCTGAGGGATTTCTGGATATTGGCATCGGAAGGTTGCCGGCATCGGATACGGCATCGGCCGGCATCATGGTACGCAAGATCGGATCCTACCTCAACGCCTCAAACAGCGGATCATGGAGGAATATCCTCTGCCTGGTGGCTGACGACGAGGATGCCAATCTTCATATGTTTGATGCTGAAGGTCTTGCAGATGCAGCATACGCAGCAGCACCTCCCCTGACCGTTGAAAAGATCTACCTCGACGCATACAGGCAGGTGACCTCGGTGACGGGCGACTCCTACCCTGATGCTTCGAAGGCTGTGGATGACAGGATGGCTGCCGGATGCCTGATCATGAACTATGTCGGGCACGGAAACGAGTCGGGACTTGCACATGAAAGAGTGATCCGGACTGACAACATCAACTCATGGAAAAACAGCACCATGCTGCCTCTGTTTATCACAGCTACCTGCGAGTTCTCGAGGTTCGATGATGCTGATATCAACCGGTCCACGGGTATCATCACCGCGAAGACCTCAGCCGGCGAGATGGTGCTGCTCAATCCGGTCGGCGGAGCGATTGCGCTGATGAGCACCACAAGGGTCGTCTATTCGGCTCCAAACTATGCCCTCAACAGGGCAATTTATGACAATGCTTTCAGGACGGCGGCAGACGGACGATCAATGAGACTGGGTGACATAATCAGACAGGCAAAGGTCAGCTCCGGAACCGGCATGAACAAACGCAACTTCCTGCTGCTCGGCGATCCTGCACTGCGACTTGCATGGCCCGTCCGGGGAGAGGTGGTAACAGACAGCATCAACGGCGTTCATGTCTCCCTTCAATCGGATACCCTGAAAGCGCTCTCGCTCATAACCGTCAGCGGCCATCTTGAGGACACAAACGGCAACCTGATGTCAGGATTCAACGGCACCCTCGAACCAACTGTTTCCGACAAACCGGGTAATGTGAGCACACTGGCCAATGACGGCGGATCGCCAATGATTTTTCCGGTTGCAGGAAACATCCTCTTCAGCGGCAGGACAACGGTCACAGAGGGAAGATTCAGCTTTTCATTCGTCGTACCCCTCGACATAAACTACAGTTACGGCAACGGAGCAATAAAATACTACGCCTTCGACAGCACCTCCGACCTTAACGGAAGTTTTTCCGGAATTACCGTGGGGGGCTTCTCGGAGACAGCAATGGATGACACGGAGGGACCGGAGATAAGACTCTTCATGAATGACACCCTCTTCAACGAGGGAGGCGTCACTGACAACTCTCCGATACTGCTTGCACTTCTCAGTGACCGGTCGGGGATAAATGCCAGCGGAACGGGTATAGGGCATGACATAATCGCCTGGCTTGACGATGACATGTCATCCGCAGTAGTACTCAACAGCCTCTTCAGGTCTGACATCGGCAAGCACAGCTCGGGAAGCCTGGCATACCCGCTGACGGTTGCCGGGAGAGGCAAACATACAGTCTCGCTGAGAGCCTGGGACAACCTGAATAATCCATCGGTTGCCACCCTGAGGTTTGTCGTGGAGGCCGACGGCAGCTTCAGGCTGAACAACCTGATTGCTTTCCCGAACCCCTCAACCGAGGGTACGAAATTCACAGCCGGCCACAACAGGCCCGGAACAGAAATGGATATTACAGTTACAATTTTCAGCTCAGACGGCCGTACAGTGAGAGTTTTGAAGGAAAATACAATTACAGCCGGGTATGCCCTGCCCGATATCCCCTGGGACGGATGTGACATGAACGGAGGCAGGGTGGCACGGGGACTCTATCTCTGGAGAACGGAGGCAGTCACATCAGGGGGTGAAAAAGCTTCGGCAACAGGCCGATTTATCATTTTGTAAAACAACACAATAACTGACCCTTTTTTTTGTTTTATATTTGCACAAATCTGTAACTAAATACATATGAAAATCAACGCGCTGATTGTTAGCACTTTACTACTGACACTTTTTACTATTTTACCTGTAACAGCGCAGGAGGAGTTGAAGTATAACCCCATTCAAACCGTTGTGCCGTTCCTTTCCATCGCTCCTGACTCCCGTTCCGGGGCTCTGGGAGATGCCGGTGTGGCAACCTCACCGGACATATTCAGCATGCACTGGAACCCGGCAAAATATGCCTTCATCGACGGAAACGGGGGCTTCGGTATGTCATATTCCCCATGGCTGAGAGCACTTATTCCCGATATAAATCTTTCATATCTCACCGGCTACTACAGGATCGACAGCAAGCAGGTTGTCGCTGCAAGCCTTATGTATTCTTCGCTCGGTAAGATAGAGTTCACCGATGACATCGGAAGTATACTCCGCGAGTTCAATGCCAACGAATTTTCCGTGGATGCTGCCTACTCCAGGCTCTTCTCTGAGCACTGGTCGGGAGGCGTCGCCCTGCGGTTCATCTATTCGAACCTGACCGGCGGAATCGAAGACACAAAGCCTGGCATCGCCTTCGCTGCGGATGCTTCAGCTTTCTATACAAACAAGCTTTCGCTTGGTTCAAGGGATGGAAACATCTCATTTGGTATAAACCTTTCGAATATCGGCTCGAAGATGAGTTACACCACCGAATTCGATCCCGACTTCATTCCGATCAACATGCGCCTCGGGACAACATTCCTGGTTAACCTCGACAGGTACAACGCGCTTGCTGTCTCGATCGACGTCAACAAGCTGCTGGTACCGACGCCCCCGGTATATGATGAGGACCGTAATATAATCGACGGCAAGGACCCGAACGTCTCAGTTCCGGTGGCCATATTCCAGTCGTTTTACGATGCCCCCGGCGGATTCAGGGAGGAGATGCAGGAGTTCACACAGTCGATCGGACTTGAATACTGGTACAACCAGCAGTTTGCAATCCGTGCAGGGTATTACAACGAAGCTGAGCTCAAGGGAAACAGGAAATACTTCACCGTGGGAGCAGGATTCCGGCTGAGCGTTTTCTCACTTGATTTCTCATACCTGATGCCCTTTACCCAGAACAACCCGCTGGCCCGTACACTCAGGTTCTCACTCGGGTTTGAATTTGATTCACTGCGCAACCTGAGCCAGAAGTAATTTTCAATATGACACTGCACCAGAGGATAGGACAGGGCATCGACTTCCACCGTCTGGAGGAGGGTCGGGAGCTCTGGCTCGGAGGTGTACATATCAACTCACCCAAAGGATGCGTGGCGCATTCTGACGGAGATGTACTGATTCATGCCATCTGCGATGCCCTGCTGGGAGCAGCCGGATTAAATGACATCGGTTATCACTTCCCTGACACCTCTGATGAGTTCAGGGGTATTGACAGCAAGATTCTTCTGAAGCGCACAGTGGAGATGGTGACAGCAAGGGGTTACAGGGTGGTAAACATAGACAGCACCGTCTGCCTGGAGTTGCCAAAACTGGCGCCTTATATAACTGCCATGCGTACAACCATGTCGTCAGTCATCAATATTTCTCCCGATGCTATCTCTGTAAAAGCCACTACCACCGAGAAGATGGGGTTCACCGGCCGCGGTGAGGGTATCGTTGCCCTGGCTGTCTGTCTGCTGTCCGACATGATTCCGGATAATATCTGAAGGAAGTGCGAGTTGCGAATTGCGAGTTGCGAGTCAACACTACTGCCTATTGCCTATTGCCTATTGCCTGAAAATCTCATCTATGAGATTTTCATCCGCCTCCACAGGCATTGTGACCACCAGCCCGGGGGTGCGCTCCATCTCCCTGGTTATAGCTGCCACGGCCCCGCTGTTCCTGGCCCAGCTGCGCCGTGCAATACCGTTGTTGACATCCCACAGCAGCATGGAACGGAGACGGCGGTCAGCCTCAGCCGAGCCGTCAAGCACCATGCCAAAGCCACCGTTGATCACCTCGCCCCAGCCAACACCACCTCCATTGTGAATGGAGACCCATGTCGCACCGCGGAATGCATCGCCAATAACATTCTGTACTGCCATGTCAGCCGTGAAACGCGATCCGTCATATATATTGGATGTCTCCCTGAAGGGGGAGTCGGTTCCCGACACATCATGATGGTCCCGCCCGATTACTATGGGGCCGCTGATGATGCCGGCAGCAATTGCATCGTTGAAGGCAGCGGCAATCTTCGTCCTGCCCGCCGCATCGGCATACAGGATCCGAGCCTGCGATCCCACCACCAGCCTGTTGCGGCCAGCCTCACGTATCCAGTGAATATTGTCCGACATCTGCTGACGGATATCGTCAGGCGATTCCTTCATAAGCCTCTCAAGTGTGGCAGCCGCCAGGGCATCACTCTTCTCAAGGTCTGCCGGATCACCCGAGCAGCATACCCAGCGGAAGGGACCGAAACCGTAGTCAAAAAACCCCGGTCCCATAATATCCTGTACATATGAAGGATAGCGGAACCCGCCCCTGCCGTCTCCGATATCGGCGCCGGCACGCGACGACTCCAGGAGGAAAGCGTTGCCGTAATCAAAGAAATAGGTTCCGTGTGCCGTATGCCTGTTGATGGCATCCACCTGGCGGCGCAGGGATGCCTGCACCAGCCCGCGGAATTTTTCCGGGTCCTCAGCCATCAAGGTGTTGGCCTCGTCAAAGCTTATGCCGGCAGGGTAATAACCGCCGGCCCATGGATTATGCAGCGATGTCTGGTCTGAGCCCAGGTCAGCCCAGAGACCCTCGTCTGCAAACTTCTCCCACAGCTCGACGATATTTCCCTGGTATGCCAGTGAGACCACCTCGCCGTCGTGGCAAGCCCTGCGCACACGGTCAGCGAGGAGGGTAAGACTGTCATGCACCTCATCAACCCAGCCCTGCGAGTGGCGTGTCCTGATTGCCTTCGGGTTCACCTCAGCGATGACCGAGACCACCCCTGCTATGTTACCCGCCTTGGGCTGCGCTCCGGACATACCGCCCAGTCCCGATGATATGAAAAGCCGGCTCTTTCTCTCCTCCTCTGCCACAGGCTTGACCCGCCGGGCAGCATTGAGAAGAGTGATTGTGGTGCCGTGAACAATCCCCTGGGGACCTATATACATGTACGAACCGGCAGTCATCTGCCCGTACTGCGAGACACCCAGTGCATTGAACCTCTCCCAGTGATCCTGTGATGAATAGTTCGGGATGACCATGCCGTTTGTGACAACAACGCGGGGTGCGTCCCGGTGAGACGGAAAGAGTCCCAGCGGATGGCCCGAGTAGATGACGAGTGTCTGTTCGTCTGTCATCTCCGAGAGGTATCTCATTGTGAGCCTGTACTGCGCCCAGTTCTGGAAGACGGCGCCGTTACCCCCGTAGGTGATCAGCTCATGCGGGTGCTGAGCCACTGCCGGATCAAGGTTATTCGTGATCATGAGCATGATGGCTGCAGCCTGCACCGACCGGTGGGGATACTCACTGACTGGCCTGGCCTTCATCTCGTAGGCAGGCCGGTAGCGATACATATATATGCGACCGCGGTCACGTAGCTCCGCAGCAAACTCAGGCGCCAGCACGCCGTGCAGTGACACGGGGAAATACCTCAGTGCATTGCGCAGGGCGAGCTTCTTCTCCTCCTGTGTCAGGATGTCACGGCGCCGGGGAGCATGGTTTGCCGAAAGATCATATGGCCTGGGTTCTGGCAGGTATGAGGGAATACCTTCACGCACCTGCGATTTAAAATCGTTCATGATGAAGACCGGTGTTAGTCAGGGCAAATATAATAAAACGAAAAGAGACGCCGGTTGCGACGTCTCCCTGTATGGTCATTAATGAATGTGTCAGTTTCCTGCTTCGCCGACGATCTCGTCATCAACGAGAATGCGTCCGCAATATTCACAGACGATGATCTTTTTCCTTGAACGGATGTCGAGCTGACGCTGTGGCGGGATCTGGTTAAAGCAACCGCCGCAGGCATCCCTCTTGACCGGCACCACGGCCAGGCCGTTGCGTGCGTTGGAACGGATTCTCTTGTAAGCAGTCAGAAGCCTGTCCTCAATCCTTGTCTGAAGCTCTGATGACTTTTCAGCAAGATTCTCCTCCTCCTTCTGTGTATCCCGGGTGATATCATCCAGCTCTGATTTCTTGCCATCCAGGTCCTTCCTCCGCTCATCAAGAAGTATCTGTGCCTCATCCATCACCTGCTTCTTATCTGCAACCTGTACAGTGAACTCACGTATCTTCTTGTTGCACAGTTCTATCTCCAGAGTCTGAAATTCTATCTCCTTTGAGAGAGAATCGTACTCGCGGTTGTTTCTGACGTTGTTCTGCTGCTCCTCATATTTCTTTATAAGAGCCTGTGAGGCAGTGATCTCATTGTTTTTACCTGCGACAGACTTTTCAAGCTCAGCTATTTCATTCTTCAGGTTACCGATCCTGGTCTCGAGGCCTTCAACCTCATCTTCCAGGTCCTGAACCTCAAGTGGCAGTTCGCCCCTGAGAGTGCGGATTTTATCTATCTCTGAGTCAACAATCTGCAGTGAATAAAGTGCCCTGAGCTTCTCCTCTATCGTCAGTTCAGTCTCAGCTGTTTTGGTCTGTTTTGTCATGCCCGTAGTAATTAATGGGATTGGTTTTGATCCCGGAAAACCGGAGTGCAAAGTTAGGAAATTTTTTCAGAATCAGTTCATAGAGAATTTCGAGGGAGAATTTTTCGCTTTCATAGTGTCCAATGTCAGCCACGAGCATACCGGCAGGTGCTTCCGTGAAGGCATGGTATTTAATGTCACCGGTAATGAAAGCATCGGCGCCGGCGCGTGCGGCGCTACCGATGAGGCCGGCGCCCGCCCCTCCGCACACCGCCACGGTGCGGACGGTGCGGGCGGGGTCACCGCTGAAGCGTATGACGGGTAGCCCCGTCAGCCGCTTCAGCGCCCCCAGCAGCGCCGTACCTGCCAGAGCCTCTGGCAGGGCGCCAACGGCGCCAGCGCCGGCGCCGCAGTACCTGTTCTCCATGGCAAAGAGATCCCATGCCACCTCCTCATACGGATGCGATGCAAGCAATGCCTTCACACATGCAGCCTCCCTGTGACGCGGAACAACAACCTCAATGCGCACCTCGGGCTCAGAATGATCCACCCCTATGCTCCCCGCAAAAGGATCAGATCCCTCCCCTGCACGGTAGGTACCATCACCATGCACATTGAAACTGCAACGGTCATAATTGCCGATATTCCCCGCCCCGGCAGCAAAAAGAGCATCCCTGACTGCCGCAGCATGCGACTCAGGCACAAAGGTCACAAGCTTCAGAAGCATGCCGGAAAGAGGCTCAAGAACCTTTATATCACGCAACCCTATCTTTTCCGCCAGGATATGACTCACACCACCGGCCATATTGTCAAAACTTGTATGAGCAGAGTAAACCGATATACCACTCTTCAGGGCGGCTGCTACACACACCTCACTGTTACTGCCATAGGCAAGCCTCCTCAACGGTTTGAAAATCAGCGGGTGGTGAGACAATACCAGGCTGCATCCGCAGTCAGCAGCCTCAGCAATCACCACAGGAGTGACATCAACGGTGAGCAGCACTGAGGTGACAACGGATGAG
>JAVEZX010000058.1:0-14418 GCA_034002785.1 Bacteroidales bacterium | reverse complement strand
TGTATATCGGGATTCCTTCCGGAGGAATTGACTTTGTAAACCCAAGTGAGGTGTCTGGCTGAACGGTGAGTGTCTGTCGCATCGGTTCTATGATGCCACCCCCGATGATTTCCCCTGAAAGAGCCAGATCCTGGTTGGTATAGTGGTCAATATTAGTATAGGTGAAGGGGTCTAGCCGGAAATAAAACTTCTCCTTTTCATACATTCCGTCGAGGTTGGTTATCTCGTCGTAGAAGATGTAGGAGTCAGTGGTTGAATTAATTATAGGGTACTGTTTCAGACTTTTCAGTCCTGATTTGTTCCTGGGGTCATCAATCTGCAGTTTGGCTGAACCCATCTCAAGCATATTGTCAATCTTCCTGATAACGGGCCTTCCATAAGCATCTTTCTCTCCGGTTTCGACAGCAATTTTTATTGAATCTATTCTTTCAAGCCTGATATTGAATGTATCGTAACTGAATGAAAATCCTTTCCCGTAGATTGTGAACAATCCTGCCTGCACTATACCGTCAAACCGCATTGACCTGTTCTTTTCCAATGAAATCCGGCCGCCGTACGGCCTGATGGCAACACTCTGGGAGTCGCTCAGTGATACTCCCCTGACACCCCAGAGGTCAAGGGAATAGTCCTTCAGGTTAAGCACGGCATTTTCCTCATTGTCTCTTGACTCGCTATAGATTGTAATCGCATCATAGTCCTTCTTCTTTGCGAAGGATGCGATATAGTCGTCAACCCTTGGTTTGATGGCTACCTCGTTGAAATTCCGGTCATAGAAGAGAAATCCGTTGTTTGCAAGCTCTATACAGAGGGCAGTGGCCTGTTCAATTGGCATCCGGGCCCATTTTGCGAACCCTTCGACCGGGAAGACGTCAAACCCGTATACTTTGGCATAATCCCTGATGCGGTATAAGGGGTGAATTTCATCCATCCTCATCAGCCTGAAGAAGTTGGCCTCATTATAGAATGAAATCGATTCGAACTTCGCTGCGCCAATTGAGGATCCCCTGGTTCTCGACATGGTGATTGTCGGTTTGTTCATGTCCCACGACAGGTGCTCGAAGTAAAGGTCCATATTGTGGTACGAGTCGAAATAGGGACTTCGCGACAGCGGGCTGGAGGTACGGAACATGCCGACCTCCCTGGTTTCCGTGTTGTAGGAGAAGCCCAGGTTGGAGTGATAGATGGAATCAGTTCCCAGATAGAGGGTGGGAGAGGATTCTGTACTGGTGATTGATTTACGGGACAGGATGAAGTTTCTCGAGATAATCTTGATGGCCAGGGTATCTGCACGGTAGAGCTTTACGCTGGCAGGGAACCAGTCAGAGCCGGTACCCCTTACAATTGCACCTTCAAGGGCCAGTCCACCCTCGTAGTCTACCCCCTTGTAGATTTCATCGATAAAAAATCTGTTCTCGTAAGTTTCGAACCGGGGCATTGTGGCCTTTTCAGGTGAGACAATTTCCACTGCCCTGTCAGTCAGCCTTCCCGCCACAGGGGTCTTAAAGTAGGTAGGGTGAGTGAGAAGGGCTGAGTCACAGGTGAATTCACTTTTGGTGACGTCGATTGTGAAACCGGAGACCTTCGCATAAACAGTTGACGGATCGTATCCTGCCTTTCCCCAGGTTACTGTTCCTTCTTTGCAGTACAGTTGGAATATGTCAGGGTAATAGGTGCCGGTAAAATTGATGACAGAGGTGCTGTCCTTTCCAAGGAAGGCTGTAAGAGTTACCGCTTCGATATTGATTTTCAATACTGTATCACGGGCGAACTCTACCTTCCCGTCCCTCGTTTTCCAGCGCACGGTTCCTGCCTTGTAGATTGTGTTGTCAACAAGCAGAAGGCCGGTGACCTCAATGAACTTTTCAACCGATGTGTTTGAGAAGCGGGGATCAAATGCCATCTCGCTGAGCCCCGTGAGCCATGCATCAATCTCTTCCTGGTCCTGATCAGTTTCTATGAAGTCAGTCAGTGTCCGCAGGTAAAATAAAAATCCCGGCACATGACTGACCCTTCTGGCCCGTAACTGGCTGGCAACGTTTATAATTCTGTCTTTTACCTGCCTTGAATAGACTGTACTGTCATAAAGTGAATTGAAGAGATCAACCTCAGCTTTCTCCGGTTTGCTGACCATGGTACCCATAAACGCATTCAGCTCCATGGTGAACCTGGCGGTATCACCTGAGAATTGCACGGGAACCTGGCCTGACATCAGGGTTGTCAGGGCCAGCGCCGACAGAAGGGTGAAGATGATCTTTCTCATTTAATTTTCAGAGTGCCTTTACAATTTTGCAGAACTCCTCACTGACAAGTGATGCCCCACCGATAAGGCCGCCATCAACATCGGGATTGGCGAAGAGCTCAGCAGCGTTTGAAGCCTTGCAACTGCCTCCGTACAGAATGGTGGTATCCTCTGCGGTCTGCCTGCCGTATCTGCCTGCCACCAGGTCACGGATAAACTGATGGATCTCCTGAGCCTGTGCAGGTGAGGCTGTTACACCGGTACCAATAGCCCATACCGGTTCATAGGCAATGATGCAATTTCTGAAGTCCTCCTCAGACAGCATGAACACACCTTTCTCCATCTGGCGTTTAACCACTTCGAAGTGGTTTCCGGACTCTCTTTCGGCAAGCACTTCACCGCAGCAGAATATCACTCTCAGTCCGTTCCTGAGGGCCTCCTGCGTTTTTCCTGCCAGCAGTTCATCGGTTTCACCGTACAGGGAGCGGCGCTCCGAATGCCCGATGATTACATTGCCGGCTCCGGTGCTCTTTATCATTGCCGCCGATATCTCGCCGGTATAGGCGCCGGATTTGTGGTCATTACAGTTTTGGGCGCCTACCGACAGCCCCGGAGCATCAAGCAATCTGCTTACCGTACCCAGGTGAATAAAGGGTGTGCAGAGTATCACCTCCTTGTCATTCAGCGGATTGGTTTTAAAATGATTGTTTATTTCGGTGGCCAGGGCTACTCCCTCATTCAGGTCCATATTCATTTTCCAGTTCCCTGCAACTATCTTCTTTCTCATTGTTTGTTTATTGTTTAGGTTATTAATTGTTGGTATCTTTCAGTGTACTTCTCGTGTGTGGGACAGACAGAGCAACCGCAAAAATTATGAAGAGGATTGCGATGAGCATGATGAGTCTGCCGGTGAAATCCTTCATAGATTTGATTGCCAGTGTGTTCAGGTCACCCCTGAACTCCTCCTGATCAGGAAGGTTGTGGTATGACCATTTGGCGGCAATCGTTCCGTTATGCAGCAGGATGAATCCGGGATCAGACCTTATTACTGTCTTCAGCATAATTTCATCAGCGAACAGGGCGTTGAAGCCTGTCACCAGAGGCTCTGCTTCGGCCGGCGCGGTAGCTGTAACTATATAAAACTCCTTTCCGTGTCTCTGCAGCTCCATTCCGGTATTATATCCCTTCATGAGGCCATCACGGTCTGATTTTTCAAGCCTGCGGGCTATCATCAGAACCACGTCGCCCTCATACCTGGTAACATGTTCGGTCATGTCAACCCCCTCCCGGTTAATTAGTGTGAAGTCGTGAATCGGCGGCACATAGCCCCTGGAGATCAGGACCGATTTTTGATCAATGAATTTCCATGCAGTGTCATTGGCGGGGTAATCGTTCAGTGTGAATTCCTGCTGAACACCGTCCTTTTCATAAATGAACCTGATGTCATATTTGTCCGGCTCGGCATCCTCCGGGATTGTCATGGCTTCGGCAATATTCGTCCCGACCTTATAGGGTCTGAAATCCAGTGCAGGCAGATATGTCAGGTTCATCCTCATGAAGACAAGGAAGAAGAATATATATGCAACAGTGAAGTTCAGTCCCATTTTCACTGGCATCACGCCGGTACCGTCATTTCTCCGTATGAATACGAAGACCACCAGCAGGGTTATGAACACATTCTTGAAGAAGGTCTGCCAGTTTGTTAGTATGATTGCATCGCCGAAGCATCCGCAGTCAGAGACGGGGTTATAGATTGCCAGGATGAGAGTCAGGGGTGTGAACAGTGCCATGAAGAGAGCAGCCATCCACGAGGCCGGTTTTACCAGAGCGCCGGTCAGGAGCATCAGTCCGGTGACGAACTCAACCAGGCAGAGCAGGAGCGAGAGAGGCAGGGCCAGTCCGTCGAGGAAGTCCATGTTGAATGCCGTGAAGTAGTCGCCCAGTTTGAATGCTGTTCCCATAGGGTCAATACCCTTGACGAAGCCTGAAAAAATAAAAATCAGGCCGGTCAGTATCCTGGCTGTACGGGTCAGTAGTTTCATCTGATTATTTCTCGTGATTTGAGTTTATCAAGGATCATCCGGAATATTGCTTCCGGTGGGGGCATCATCTCATCCTCATCGCGGCAGCTTATAACCTGGAGCTTTTCGTCAGAGGCGGCCACTGAAAGGTATATATCCCGGACCCGTTTCTGGAATTCGAGGCTCTGTTCGTGTATGTCGCTGCTGCCCATAAGGTAATTTCTGTCGTCACCGTGCCGCCTGCTGTTCAGTTTCTCCTCGGTGAACCTGAAAGGGACATCGAGGAAGATGTTGATATCAGGTTTTGGGATTCCGAAGTGTTCGAATTCAAGTTTCAGGATCCATTCCCGGAGTCTCAACTCCTCCTCCGTGGTGCTCACCTTGGCACACTGGTAGGCGATGTTGGAATAAGTATAACGATCGAGTATGACGAAGTATTTCTCCTCAAGCCAGGTTTCTATCATTATAGCGGCATCTTTCCTGTCGCCCGCATAGAGCATTGCGACGAGGTAAGGGTCCACCGTGTCAAGGTCTCCGAATTCGCCTCTCAGGAAGCGTGCAATCAGTTCCCCGAAATAGGGAGCTTCGGTGCGCGGAAAGTGTATATACCTGCACTGCAGGTTCCTGTCTGCAAACCATTGTTTCAGCAGAGAGATCTGTGTAGATTTGCCTGCACCGTCAAGTCCTTCTATTACAATCAGTTTCATGATCAGGGAGTAAAATTTCAGCCTCGGATAAAATGATCCATATTGAAGGGTATCTCCATTGAAAGTTCAACAAGCCCTGCCACATCACCGTTTTCGTACCAGGGGGCCTGGTATATCATCTTTTTTATCCCGTTTTTTTCGATTGTATAGCAGTTGGCCTGGCCGGAGCCGAGGATCTGCAGGATTTTTTGCCATGATGCGGGTTTGTGACAATCACTGAGGCTGGATCCTACGAGTGATTTTCCGCCCTCCTTCGTGAAGGTGGAGGCGGATTTGCTGTTCATGTACACAATCTTCCCCGAACTGTCAGATACTGTTATGGCCACTTCCAGTTCCTCAGCCCAGTTGATGCCGTCCATATCTCATTTTTTAGTTTGTCAGAAAGCAAATATACTTAATTTGAGTGCAACGGAAAGCACTTCGGGGTGGCATGACGGCACCAATAATTATCTTTGCCGTTGAAAAATGAAAGGAATGAATATCAGTATCAGGGGGAGGCTTATGGACCTCTCGAGGCCCAGGGTAATGGGTATAATAAACATTACCGACGACTCATTTTATACCGGCAGCCGCCACACGGACGGGGATGAGATCCTCGCCACTGCCGGACGGATGCTTGATGAGGGTGCGGATATACTTGATATAGGAGGCTGTTCCACCCGTCCCGGTTCGGACGAGGTGCCGGAGCTGCTTGAAAGGGAGAGGGTAGTCAGGGCGGCAAGGCTGATCCTGGGGCAATATCCGGAGGCTGTAATCTCGGTTGATACATACCGTGCATCGGTGGCAGAAGCTGCGGTGGCAGGTGCCGGGGCATCAATCATAAATGATATCTCCGGAGGCGAGATGGATCCCGGCATGTTTCCGCTGGTAGCCCGGCTCAACGTGCCATACATAATGATGCACATGCAGGGCACCCCTCGCACGATGCAGGTCAATCCGGTTTATGACGATGTTGTTGCTGACATACTTCAGTGGTTCGGGAAACGGCTGACACTGCTCAGGGCGGCAGGTGTGAAGGACATCGTCCTTGATCCGGGCTTCGGCTTCGGCAAAAATGCAGAGCACAACTTCGAGATGCTGAGGAGGTTTTCCGAGTTTCGCATTGCGGGAATGCCTCTTCTGGCAGGACTCTCGCGCAAGTCCATTGTATGGAGGACCCTGGGCACAACTCCTGACGGGGCTCTGAACGGTACCTCGGCGCTCAACATGGCGGCACTGGTAAACGGAGCATCAATACTGAGGGTGCATGATGTCCGCGAGGCAAAGGAGGTTGTAACTCTTTTTGAAAAGATTTACCCGGCAGGCAGCCTTTTGGATCATTATTCTTAAATTTGCCCGTCACTGCACTCAGAGATATGCTTGAATTCACCATCCTCGATATCATAGACATATTCATGGTAGCCATCATTTTCTACCAGTTATACCGTCTTATAAGGGGCACGGCGGCATTCAGCATCTTCCTGGGCATCTTCTTCGTCTATCTCTTCTGGCTTGTGGTCAAAGCTCTCAATATGGAGCTGATAAGCGCCATAATCGGTCAGGTCATAGGGGTGGGTGTCATTGCGCTCATAATTGTATTTCAGCAGGAGATACGTCGTTTTCTGCTTGCCATCGGCAACAGGTATATGAGCCGCAACAGGTTTTCATTTGACAGGTATTTTCCGTCTGGCGGTGTTGACCAGACTGCCAACCAGATAGTTGAGGAGATAGTGCATGCGGTGGAGTCAATGGCGCAGTCGCGCACCGGTGCATTGATTGCCATTGGCCGCACCAGCCTGCTGGATATCTATTCTGACGGCGGAGAACTGATGAATGCGCTGGTGACTGATGAGTTGCTCAAGACGATTTTTTACAAGGGTTCGCCGCTGCATGACGGGGCCGTTCTGATACAGAACGGAAAGATATTTGCTGCGCGCTGTCCTTTGCCGTCGACGGATCAGTCGGGCCTTCCGGCGCGTTTCGGGATGCGACACCGGGCAGGAATAGGCCTCACGGAACAGACTGACGCAGTTGTTATAATTGTGTCAGAAGAGAGAGGCAGAATATCCGTCGCGGATGCGGGAAAGATACAGGAGGATGTGACTCCCAACGAGCTGCGGCAGTTGCTCCTTACACTGCGGATCTGATCCGTACCGCTCCTCTATTCATACCTGAGTCTCAGGTCCAGGACATTGTCATAGACATACCAGCAGGGCTCTTCACAGGTTGTCTCATCATATCTCACCTTCGGGCAGGCTGACGCAACCGAGGCATATTTCTTCCCGTTGTATGTGAACTCCAGTACGGCAGAGTAATCCTTGTATAGTATCGCATAATAGTCTATGTACGAGTAGGGGTCAGTAATGTAGTACTTCTCAAGTACCACGCTGTCGCTAATGTTGCCATCGTACAGTGTGATGACCGGATTTACCGGAACATAGTCCGCATTGCGGTATCTTAATTTAAGCACCACGTTATAGTCCTCGGAGGTGTAGCACAGGTCGCAATCGGTGAGGTACCCTTCTTCGCATGAAAAGAGGAGCAGGAAGAGAGTTGACAGTATGATGCTAGTTCTGCTCATAATTGTAAAGTCTGACTTTTTTGAACGAGAAACTGCCGGTGGTCCGTGTCAGTGAGTAGTAAGCCCTGACTGTAAGCCATACCGGGCCGGCTTTGTAGAACGGCAGCTTCATGTACATTATACCGGCGCTTGCACCTACGCTGCGTATGCTGACCTTCAGGTCGGCGGCCGGCATGATGACAACACTGTTTTCCGGCCTCTCTGACGTTCCCTGGTAGAGGGAGTGAAACCTGTAACCGGCAGAGAGCGAGGGAACGATCATCCATCTGGCACCATTATAGGGCTTGCTGATCCTGTACTCCCTGAAAAGGCCGGCGTGGATCAGGGTTGATTTGACGTGGTACTGATAAATGATGTCATTGTTCCCTTTGACAAGCATCCTCTGGCTGACAGGATTTGCAGCAGCGCCGAGGGTAATGCCGGTTCGCAGGGCAGGATTGAATAGTGATACCGTACCCCCGGCCATACTGCAGTGATTGGTGAAAAGTCCGCCGGGGGAAAATGACAGAACATCGAATGAGTGCGTCTTCTTTGCCTTTAACCCGCTGTCAAGCAGCATCTGAAGTATCTCCCGGCTGCCGGAGGTGGTTGCGATTGTTACAGGGTTCGCCTTCGTACCTGCGGTTTGGTCCCAGCGGGTTCCCCTGCCGAGGAGGTATGCCACAGACTCTTTCATTAAGGAGGTGACTGCGCAACCCAGTGCGTCAAGACCCTCATTGTTGACGGCATACAGGTTGGCGCCGGCATCTGTAAGAAGCCGCATCATAAGCGTATCTCCGTTCTGACTTGCCGCCATCAGCGGAGTAAATCCCTTTTTGTCTGCAGCGTTGGGATCTGCACCTGATTGAAGCAGGAGATCAACAATATCATGGTAACCGAAGCAAACACCGTTCATGAGTGGAGTATTTCCCTCAGAGTCAAATATTTCTGTAAGGGCATTGTAATAAAGAAGCATGTCCGTTATATCGAAATTGCCCAGGGCCGCAGAATGATGTATCGGAGTGGAGTTCTGTTTGTCGCCATTGTCGGGATTTGCGCCGTAGCGGATCAGTTTTTCAGCTATCACGAGAGAATTAGCCCGGACAGCAACAACGAGCGGCGTATTACCCCAGAAATCCTTCTTTTCAGGATCGGCTCCCAGCAGGAGCAGTATCTCCACTGCCTCCCACCTCCCGGAACTTATTGCATAATGTATGGGTGCAGCTGTACCGCCTGCTCTGCTGTTGACGTCTGCACCCCTGACAAATAGCCTTATAATCTCGTTGCATGCCCCGAGTGATGAGGCTATCTGCAGGTTCCAGTCGTTCCCGGAATAAACATTTTGAATGTAATCGGATGTGTCAACGTACAGCGTCTTGTCATTGTACTCTTCAAGTATGACCTTAATCCTTGCTGCTATTGAGTCAACCGAGAGCGAATCAGGCTGCCCCCTTACGGCTGTCAGGGAGAGCAGAAGGCCTAATAGTAGAATAGATTTTTTCACTGCAGCTGTCATGCATACAAATTTATGTTCTGTTTATGAGCCTGCCTACTTTGTTGATATTTTTTTTTACCGGTTGACAAAAACGGACCTGACATTGGTTAAATGGAGGATAATATCCTATTTTTACCGCCGTTTAATTTTTGTAGTATCGAATGAATCCGCCGGTAAGACCAATGCGAATAATAGTTGTTATATTTCTTGTTCTGTTTCTCTTTGTGCCCAGGGTTGGCACTGAGCAGGTTGCCGTCATCGGAGGCAACTATGTCCCGACTCATCTGCGGATTGATAACTCTCTTACTGAGAGTGAGATGTTTGAAAGTGCGGAGAAGGGTATAGAATGGTTTATGAGAAACTGGAACATCAAGGGTTCTTCAGTAGCTATTGCAAAGGAAGGAAAGCTCCTGTATGCCAGGGGCTTCGGTTATGCCTCTCTCTCTGATTCCCTCCCTGTTGAGCCGTATCACCGTTTTCGTGTTGCCAGTGTATCCAAGCTGATCACGGCAGTTGCAATCATGAAGCTTCAGGAGGAGGGCAGGCTCACTGTGAATGAAAAGGTTTTCGGCCCGGGTGCCATACTTGATGATACCCTCTTTGCCCATCCTAAGGACAAGCGTGTTTTTGACATAACCGTTGCTCATCTCCTTGCACATGAAGGTGGATGGTCGCAGCGTTATGGCGACCAGATGTTTATGCCAGAGGTGATTGCACGTACGATGGATGTATCAATGCCTGTGGACCTGAAGACAATCATCAGGTTTGCGCTCAGCAAGAACCTGCATTTCACACCCGGCACCGGCCAGTCATACAGTAATCTGGGCTACAGTATACTGGGTCTGGTCATTGAAGAGGCTTCCGGGATGGATTATGAGACCTACTGCCGCCGCAGGATATTGGAACCGCTGGGGATTTTTGACATGTCTCTGGGTCACAATCTGCCTGAGGCTGCGCTTCCTCTTGAGGTCTCCTATTATGAGGTTGAAAATGCACCTCTCAAGCCGTCGGTTTACGGTACCGGTGAGATGGTCCCTGCAAGCAGGGGAGGTAATGATATTGAAGCACTTGGAGCAGCAGGAGGATGGGTAGCAACAGCACCTGACCTGATGAGGCTGTTGCTGGCAGTGGATGGCTTTGACGAGCCGAAGGATATACTTATGCCGGAGAGCATTGAGTTCATGACTGATGTCTATAACGGATATGCCCCGGTAGGTTGGAGGGCCACTATGCCTAACGGTACATGGTGGCGTACAGGTTCATTCTCTGGCACAACAGCCATGCTAAAGAGATTGCCGGACGGAACAGCCTGGGTGGTGTTGATGAACAGCAGCGCCTGGAACGGCCCCGAACTGACATCCGACATTGACCATATGATGGCCAGGTTCCTGCAACGTGTCAATGCGTGGCCGGAGACAGACCTGTTCAGTTATTCGGCACCTGTGCCACTGCGATTCTGAGGCGCAGGAAGATAATAAACCGGGAGCAGTACTGTTGTGTGTTTTACAGTCAACCTGAATATAATCAAGGAAGAACTTGAGGAGCGTTACGGACGGGAACTTATCGATCGCGAAAAGTACCGGCCGAGTTTCTATTACCATGCATACAGCCTGCCGTCCATGCCTGTAGTCTGTTCAGACCGGAGTTCAGGCATCCGTTTGTTCCGCTGGGGATTGATTCCCTCATGGGTCGGAGATGAGAGCGAAGCCAATGATATCATGCTCAAGACCTTCAATGCCCGTTCCGAGACCGTCTCCTCAAAACCTGCCTTCCGTGATTCGTTTGCATCGAGGCGATGCCTGGTACCGGTACAGGGCTTCTTCGAATGGCAGCACCTCGGTGGCCGGAAGATTCCCTGGTACATCACACTCCGGGGAGAGGAGATCTTCTCCCTGGCAGGTATATGGGACTCATGGACTTTGCAGGGAGGGATGACCCTTAACACATTCTCGGTGGTCACCACCAGGGCAAACGGGTTGATGGAGGAGATACACAACACCAAAAAGCGGATGCCGGTGATACTGCCATCTGCTGCTGAAGGTATTTGGCTCAGGGAGGGCGTGACTCCGGATGCACTGACCGCCCTTATGGAGCCGGTCGCATCAGAGATGCTCGAAGCACATACTGTGAGTCCGCTAATAACAAATGCACGTGCAGACCGCAACCGGCCGGAGCTGATCAAACCCTACAACTATCCTGTGCAGGGTTCGCTGTTCTGATAATCTCAGTTCTGTGATACAAAGACGAAAGTAAGGAATCCTGCCTGTTTCTCGGGAGCGCTCTGGTCTGCATTGAACCTTGATTTGAAGGCATGTTCCACTGCAGTCTCAACAAGACAGGGGTCCTTTGTGCTTGAGAGTTTTGAGGCTGGTTCTGCCTTCAGTACCGTTCCGCTTCGGTCAACCACTATTGCAAGCGTAATCTGGCCTGCTCCCTGGCATTTGTAGATTGGAACAGGCAGGTAGACATGCCTGCGGTTTGCCAGGTCATAATAGATACGTGTAGGGCCCCTGAAGGTCCCTTTTTCCTGCGGTTTTTCAGTTTTTTCGGCAACCTGTGGCTCAATTTTATCCTCAGGAATAGCTATCTCCTCCATTCCGGTCTCCTCAGCTGTCTTGCGGTCATCGATAAAATTCTTTTCGTTGAGCAGACCGCTCTTGACCAACTCCTCCTTGACCATCTCCTCATATTCCTTAGGGTCGATATCCAGCGGCTTGTCAGCGAGGTTCTTGATTACATTCACCATCTCTTCGGGGCTGAGATTCTGAAACTGGTCACTTTTGGCAAGTTCAATTGCCTTCTCCATATCCGGATCAGGCATTTCCTCCTCTATGGCCAGTATTATCTCGGCAGCAATCTCACGCTGCATTGCAGAGATCTTTACAGACACAAAGATCACCGCCACCGTCAGGTGAATAATGATTGTGGCCATTATGGCGGTGAATGTGATCTCAAACCTGTTCATCAGGGTACGAAATTAGAAATAATTGTTACTCTGACCCATTTATACGTCAGAATTGTGCTGTCAGTTTCAGGTTGAGGCTTCTTCTTGTGAGGTAGTTGGGTACAGCGAACTCCCTTGTCTCTCCCTGGCTGTTTCTGACAGTGCGAATCCAGGTGTAGGAGATTGTGTTCCTGATATCAGCCAGGTTAAATATCTCGAATCCGGCAACCAGCTCCTTCATAAATGATTTTTTTCCTGTTCTCTCTCCGTTTATCAGCACCTTTGAAAATCCTATATCAATTCTCCGGTAGGGAGGCATCCTGAACCATACATCCCATTGCTCCCTGCCCGGCGGCGATGTTGGTATTCCGGTTCCGAACGCAATGTTGATATGTGCCCGGAAGTCGGGATGAGACGGCAGATAATCCTGGAAGAAGATGCTGGCATGCACCCTCTGGTCGAAGGGTGCCGGGAAGTTGCCCGTGGACAGTGAGGGAATCTGCATCTCAGACTTCATGAGAGAGAGACTGAACCACGACTCCACTCCCGGCACGAATTCACCGTTCACCCTCATATCTATTCCTGCCGAATAGCCTCTTGCGGTATTTCCGCCGTAATAGACGACCCTTACATTGTCCACATGATAGGGGATGAGCCGGTCAAACTTCTTGCCCCATGCTTCTGCCGTGAACCTGAACGGCCTGTTCCATGCAGTGAAGTCGTATCGTGCTCCTGCTGTCAGATGGTATGACCTCTGAGCCTTAAGGCGGCCCGGGTCAGCAACCTCCTCTGGCATCAGTTCCCTGCCTCCGGGAGGCTGGTGGTAGGCTCCGGCAGCAAGATAGAGAGAGAAGTGGTTATTGAGTTCTGTCCTGAGAGATATACGTGGCGAGATCAGTAATTCAGAGCTGTATGTGTCATATGAAGTTCTTATTCCTGCATTGAGAGCTGAGGAATTGCCTGCCAGGAGAAATGATCTCCTGCTTATTATCCATCCGGCGGCGGTGAAGCTCCATGCATCGAAGCTCAGATCAGTCCTTGAGGAGAGAGTCAGACCTTCATCTGTATCCCTCAGGGTGTACCCTGCCGAGTCAACACGCAGCCATTCGTTGCGGCTGGAGCTGTAATTACGGTAGCTGGCCGTAGCGCCCCACTCCAGCCCGTTTCTTCCATATGTGGCTGATCCGCGGTATGTTGCTGTTGTCGCAGCGCTTCTGTATGCATTCCGTGCGTGTGACAACCAGCTGCCGACGCCTGCATTGAGCAGAGTGTCAGGCTGATTCTCTGTGCCTTCATACTTATCCAGTGAGAAGAGATTGTATGCGCCCCTGATGTCATAGTTTTCATATTCTCCGGCAATATTGGCTGAGAGGATAAACTTTGAAACAAGGTTATCGCTGTGTCTGAGTTCGAGAGTCATGGCTCCGCCCCCGCTGTCATAGCGGTCGCGTTCTCCTCCCTCGAAGAATGCATATAGCCGGTAGGCATTCTCAATAGTTCCGAAGGTTGTTGTCCGGCTTTGCGGAATGAATGTATACCTGTTTGTGGATCCCCACAGGGAGAGAGTAAGCATGATGCCGTTGTCTGCCCTGAATCCTCCCGTAGCCTGTATGTCAGCAAAGTGAGGCCTGTATGCACCACGCTCATCAAGGCTTCCCAGAAGAATGGCGTTGGAACGGTACCGCGCTCCGGCAATGAACCATAGCCTTCCGTCGCTGCTTCTTGCCCCGGCATGGGCCGAGGAGGTGAGCAGGCTCAGGGAGAGCGAACCCTCCCTGCGTTCCGGCTCGCGGTAAGTTATGTCAAGAACTGAAGACATCCGGTCACCGTAGGAAGCGCTGAATCCTCCAGGCGAAAAATTCACAGAGGCAGTCAGGTCAGGATTGATCCGGCTCAGCCCTTCCTGCTGGCCATTCCTTACCAGGTAGGGACGATACACCTCCACATCGTTTATGTAAACAAGGTTTTCGTCATAGCTTCCTCCTCTGACGGAATAGCCTGAGCTCAGCTCACTGAAGGAGGAGACGCCAGGCAAGGTGGCTATTGCCGCCTCTACACCGCCTGCCACGGAAGGTATCACCGCGCCGGCAACAGCCGGGATACTCATGACAGTCACGTTGTCAGGCCTCGGTGCCCTTATCTCCACCCCTTCAAGGGTGGTTACTGCCGGCACAAGCCTGATCTTGATCTCTTCGGGGGTATCGTTCAGATCAAGTGTCAGGGTTTGGGTGACATAACCGACACTTGAAAACCTGAGGCTGATCTGATCACGCTCTCCCGGTGAAAATTGAAGCCGGAAAGAGCCGTCTTCCCTGCATTCCGTACCTGTACTCAGTGCTGGTATGTAGACTGTGGCTCCGATTACGGCAACACCAGCCGTATCAGTAACCGTACCGGTTATTAACTTCTCCTGCCCCTGAAGGAGACAGGGGGAAATGACCAAAATATATACCTGAAAGAGAAGAAGTCTTAT
>JAVEZX010000057.1:11500-14825 GCA_034002785.1 Bacteroidales bacterium | reverse complement strand
ACAGCAAGGTGGATCAATACAGTACCGCCACCGGTGACGACGGGGTCTTCATTGCACGTGATGTGCCTCTGAAGAATGGTGATAAGGTGAAGATCAGGCTGCCTGACGTTCCCAATCCCAGTCCTGAGATAAGTGTCACAATCCCATTCAGGGAGATAAAACTCTATGCAGCGGATTACTATACAGGTGTGGCTGAAGGCTCTGTGGCAGGGTCGAGGAGCAAATGGGCGAAGCTTGCCGGAGCCCCGCAGGGATCATCGGTGGCCGCTGCAGCCGCTGTTGCCGGCAGCACTCATGCTGACCGTTTCAAAGGGGTTATCCCGCAGCAGGAAGCTGTCAGGCGACTCAATGAGTTCAAAAACAATCTTACCGTTTACCGTGGCCCGATAGAGTTCATAACCAGTACCGGACCTGAGGTCAGGCTGACAGGCGGGCCCCTGCAGGTCACCGGCACTAAAAGCCAGTCCGGGCAAAACACAGGTTCTCAGGGTGCTGCATCAGGTGGTATCGGGACACAGGCAACAGGCGGTCGCAGCACATCACAGCAGAGAACAGTCACAGGCAACACCGCTCAGCAGAGTGCCGCGGCACGTGCATCAGCTGTACAGGGTGCAGGGGCGCGAGGCGCTGTAAGTGCGGGTACCAGGGCTCCTGCGAACATACCCTCATCTGCAGGAAAGGCTCTTGCCAACCGTGGCACGGTCAACAACCCTCTCGGCATGTTCTCTGTCAGCGGTCTCACCCTTGAGCCGGGACAGAAGGTGAAAGCACGGATTGAGGTGGAAGGGTTCACTGTGGAGTCGGAGTGGATTGAGACTGACGGGTTGATGGTCTCCGCCATTGAACATGAAAACTTCAATGCATCTGTCAGGCCGGGGAGTGAGACCTTCTCCGCTGACAGCAGCTTCGTTATTGTAAGTGCCATCCGCGGCGAAACAGCTCCTGAGGGGACCGTCACAATATTAAAGGGTGCCGATGCACCCCATGCATCGCTGACAGCGCCTCAGGCAGTACCGGAGTTGCCGGATGCCAGGAAGGCAAAAGTTTGGTTCAGAAAGGAAGCAGTTCTGGTCCCTCTTGCTGAAACCCCGGGCGCCGCCATTGCATCCACCGGACCGTGGAGCGTCGCATACGGATACTTCTCGCCTGGCGATGCTATAAACCCCCTGAAAAACAGGAAGCACCCGTTTGAGATGGTGACCTATGTTTACAAGGGGAAGAATCTCGGATACTCACTCGTAACGGATGAATGCGCATCATGCACCGCTCCTGCAAACATTATTGACAGAATCGGCAGTGGTAACCTTCCCGGAAAGCCTTCAGAAACCGGCCGCCCGACGACGGTTCAGACTGAAAAAAGTGTACCGGCAGTGAAGCCCGGTCAGCAGGTCAGGCAGCCCGGCGTTATAAGATAGAGTCGGATCACTTGTTGAAAAGGACCTTTACGGTATCGGATTTGAGCCTGGCAGAGAGCCACTTCTCAACCTGCTCCTTATCCTTGCCGGAGAGGTCCTTTCCATTTGTGGTAACAATGACAAGCGCCAGAGTGTCAGGAGCATTCCTCTCCTTCACAAAATTCAATGTCTGAGCATAGGAGACCTCCGTCACCTGAGGGTAGAGTACAACCAGCTCGGAGAGCAGTTCACCCCCCTTCTCCTGGGTGGCCGAGATACCCAATAGTGCCGCATTGCGCTCCCTGATAACCATGTTGAGACGGTTGATCTCAGCCTTCAGCGTCTCTACCTCACTGTTTCGCAGAGCGATATCGGCATATGAAAATCCCTGCTCAAACTTAATGTTAACGTCCTTGAGCGCGAAGTCATTGGCTCGTTCCACAATTTCATTTTTCTGCAGCTCGGAAAGCGATGTGCCGCCGTAAACAAGCTGAATTGTCCGGGTTTTAGGATTAATATCATGCTTGAAAAGATAGTTCCCCTCAACGACACTGATGTTTTCAATATACCTGGATGCACGTTCAGTGAAATTCTCCTTCTGCACAAGCATGTACCCGAAGTAAATACTTGGTATCAGTACCAGGGTCAGAACCGCAGAGATCATCTGATTGATTCTTTTTTTCTGTGCCTCATCAATGGTGCCTCTTATAGGAAGCTTCAGGATCTGCGAAATTATGAGGGCCGAAAGAGCAATGAATACGCTGTTGATTGTGAAGAGATAAAGCGCTCCGAACAGGAATGCAAACTGTCCCGTTGCAAGGCCGTAACCTGCTGTGCATAACGGTGGCATCAGGGCAGTGGCGATAGCCACACCGGGGATTACATTCCCCTTCTTTTTGCTGGTGATGGCTACAATGCCTGCCATGCCTCCGAAAAAGGCTATGAGCACATCATAGATTGTGGGACTCGTGCGCGCCAGCAGCTCTGAATGGGCTGTGGAGATGGGACTGATTGCAAAATAGGTCGTGGAGGCAATCAGACCAGCCAACACGGCAAAGGTGAAGTTCTTGACAGCCTGCCTGAAAAGGGGGAAGTCGTATGTGGCGATACTGTAACCGATACCGTTGATGGGGCCCATCAGCGGAGAGATAAGCATCGCACCGATTATCACAGCCGTTGAGTTCATGTTCAGCCCTACCGAGGCAACCAGGATGGCAAAGACCAGGATCCAGAGGTTGGTGCCTTTGAATACAAGCTCCTTCTCAATTGTCTCATGAATATTTTCATATTCGTCAAGGTCGCTCTCAAGATTAATCAGCTTCAGCAACCTTCTCAGTGGTTTGTTGTATTTCATGGGTCCGGATAATGTAAGGCAAATATATTATTATTTGCAGATCAGGCAATAGGCAATTTGAGCCTCCGACGCAGGAGGCGGATCAATCCCGTATCCGCCGGCTGGCGGATCGGGAAGGCAATAGTGGAGACGGTCGTAGACAGTAGAACAGGCAATAGGCAATTTGAGCCTCCGACGCAGGAGGCGGATCAATCCCGCATCCGCCGGCTGGCGGATCGGGAAGGCAATAGTGGAGACGGTCGTAGACCGTTAAGAATTGTAAAAGGCATGCACCCCCTCTCTCCCCCTCCTGCAAACCCCAAAACCGCAATACCCTTGGAAGCGTTATGCAAAAGATGTACATTTGCCGTAAACCAACAAAATCGGACATGATAAAGGTAAACGAGTATTTCGACGGAAATGTAAAATCGATGGCACTTGAGAACGAGGACGGCAACGCCACCGTAGGCGTGATGGCTGCCGGAGAGTTCGAGTTCGGCACCTCAACAGTTGAATACATGACAGTTGTCTCAGGGTCAATGACCGTCCTTCTCCCCGGCGAAACGGAGTGGAAAACCTATGCCCCTTTCCAGACCTT
>JAVEZX010000057.1:5768-11400 GCA_034002785.1 Bacteroidales bacterium | reverse complement strand
TCCGGACATCGGCTGCGTTGCTGCTGCTGGCTTCCGTTATGCTCCTGGCGGGCTGCCAGGGTACCGGTGGCGGAAAGAAGCTTGTGATCTTCCATGCAGGAAGCCTGTCCGTGCCGGTCAGAGAGCTGTCCGACGCTTTCATGAAGGATAATCCCGGCGTAACGGTACTGACCGAGGCTGCGGGAAGCCTTCACTCTGCCCGCAAGATCACGGACCTCGGTAAAACATGTGACATTATGCTCTCGGCTGATCACTTCGTCATAAGCAGCATGCTTATACCCGAATATGCATCGTGGAATATCAGGTTCGCCACCAACGAGATCGTGATAGCCTACAGGCCGGAGTCGGCATACTCATCCATATTCCGCGATGATAACTGGGCTGACATACTCCTGAAGGATGATGTGATAATCGGCCGTGCTGATCCTGATGCCGATCCGTGTGGTTACCGGACTGTCTTCACCGCCAGGCTGGCGGAAGAGTTCTACGGCAGGCCCGGGCTGGCCGACTCCCTTCTGGGAAAGGATACGGAATACATACGGCCCAAGGAGGTCGACCTTGTGGCACTCATCTCATCAGGGGTGATCGATTACATGTTCCAGTACAGGTCCGTTGCCGTTCAGCACGGATTCCGGTTCCTCGAGCTGCCGGATGAGATCAACCTGTCATCGCCCGACATGACTGAACGTTACGCAGGTGTCAGCTACATGATCCCCGGCCAGGAGCCAGGGATGCGCACTGAGGTGCATGGCGACTATATAAGCTACTCAGGTACGGTGACGGATGGTGCGCCACAGAAGGAGCTGGCGCTGAAATTCTTTGATTTCATGCTTAGCGAAGAGGGAAGGCGAATATTCAGGGAGTGCGGGCAGGAGCCTCTGACACCGGCGGTGGCCGACGACCCTGATGCTGTGCCTGCATCACTCAGAAAATTCCTGGCTGCCGGGGCAGCACTGTAATCAATGCGATGAAAGGCCATACGCTCTTCAACTGGATCTTCGCCATACTGGCTTCGCTGGTACTCCTCTTCATCATAGCACCGCTGGCAGGGATGTTTCTCGATTCCTCCTTCAGTGAGATGCGGAGCACTGCCATCGATCCGGCTGTCAGGCGTAGTGTATGGTTTACCCTTGCCATAGCGTTTGCCTCAACTTTTCTCTTTGCCATTGGTGCGGTTCCGCTTGCGTGGATAATGGCCCGCAGGAATTTCCCGCTTAAGAACGTGGTACAGGGGATAATTGACCTGCCGGTTGTGCTGCCTCACACTGCGGCTGGCATAGCGCTGCTTGGTTTTCTCTCGCGTGACGGCCTCCTGGGAGGAGCCGCTCAGAAGGCCGGCATCGTGCTTGTCAACAACGGCGCCGGCATCGCTATGGCGATGGCCTTTGTCAGCCTTCCGTTCCTCATCAACGCGGCACGTGACGGCTTCGCGGCCGTTCCGGAACGTACAGAAAAGGCGGCTCTGATGCTGGGCGCCTCGCCCTCACGCATCTTCTTCACGGTCTCACTGCCGCAGGCATGGCGGTCAGTAGTCTCCGGATTCATCATGATGTTCGCCCGCGGCATGAGCGAGTTCGGCGCCGTGGTCATCATTGCATACCACCCGATGATAGCGCCTGTGCTCATCTATGACCGCTTCAATACCTACGGCCTCAGCGCCGCCAGACCAGCATCAATACTGTTTATCCTGGTGGCACTGGTCTTCTTCGTGCTGTTCAGGATTCTTGCAACGGAACGGAGACAAATATTCAGGAGGGAGGATGATGCTGCGGACTGAGAGACTGTGCAAGCGGCTTGACTCTTTTTACCTGAGGGACATCTCGCTGGAGGTTGCGCAGGGCGAATACTACGTCCTGCTGGGCCGGTCAGGAGCAGGCAAAACTCAACTCCTCGAGGTCATCTGCGGCCTTACCCCTCCGGACTCAGGCAGAGTCTTCCTCGGGGGAGAGGAGATAACCCGCAAAAAGGTGCAGGATAGGGGGATAGGACTTGTCTTTCAGGATCTGGCACTCTTTCCTCACTACTCGGTGCAGGACAACATAATGTACCCCCTCAGGCTCCGGAAGATGTCAGTGAAGGAGAGAAATGACAGGGTCCGGCACGCGGCTGAGGAGATGAACATCACTGACCTTCTTCAGCGCAAACCCGGAAACCTTTCCGGAGGAGAGAAGCAGCGGGTGGCGCTGGCGCGAACGCTGGTCACAAAACCGAAGATACTGCTCCTGGATGAGCCGATGGCCTCCGTAGACGCCAGCCTTAAGGACAGCATCAGGAGGATGCTGCGCCGCCTTAACCGCAGCGGGCAGACGATAGTACATGTGACACACGATTTCGGCGAGGCTGTCAGCCTCGCCAGCCGCGTGGGGGTGATGCACAACGGGAGAATAATCCAGAACGGCACCACGGCAGAGGTCTTCAACCACCCGGTGAACAGGTTCGTGGCACGCTATGCCGGATTCAAGAACTTTTTCCGTGTCACTTTTTTCAAATCATACAACACCTGGTCATGCATCACTGACAACAGGACGAAGTTCAGGCTGACAAGGGGCGATTACCCTTCATCAGGACTGCTGATAATAGCCTCCACGGAGGTGGTGGTATCGAGGCAGGGAGCTGCGGGAGCAGAGATAAACAACATTCACGGCGTAATTGACGATATCGTGCCGTCGCCCCTGGGATACGAGATCACAGTTGATGCCGGGGATATCTTTTATGCAGATATCACCCACCGGGAGATGCTGGAACAGAAGTTCGTCACCGGAGAGCAGGTGATCATCTCATTCCGTTCCGGATCGCTCAGGCTGGTAGGTGACGGAGATGAATAAAATGAATACTGAAAAGATATGATAACATTTGAGGAAGCATTCAGGATTGTGACGGAACATTCGTTTCGTACGGGAAAGGAAGTGGTCGGGATCTCAGAGGCTGCTGGTCGCGCCCTGACGGTGCCTGTGAGGAGTGACATGGACATGCCTCCGTGGAACAAGAGCGCCGTTGACGGTTATGCATGCCGTCACGGTGAGCTGGGCAGGGAACTCACGGTAAACGAAACTGTTGCTGCAGGAGTCATGCCCACGAAGGAAGTTGTGCCGGGTACATGCTCGCGCATCATGACCGGTGCTGCCGTGCCTGCGGGTGCTGACTATGTTTTCATGCTCGAGGATTCGGAGGAGTTGCCGGACGGCAGGGTGCGGTTCACCGGGAAGCCCGGCGGTGACAATATCGCGAAGGCGGGAGAGGATATAATGAAGGATCAGACGGTACTGCGTTCCGGCCATTTCATAAGGCCCCAGGATATAGCGGTGCTGGCTGCCGTGGGTGTTACCGGGGTCACTGTCAGCTGCCGGCCGAAGGTAGGAGTGATAAGCACGGGTAACGAGCTTGTTGAGCCTGACTGCGTGCCGGCCGGGGCGCAGATACGCAACAGCAATGCATCACAGCTGATGGCACAGGTGTCCAGGGCAGGCGCCATCGGAAAATATTACGGGATTGCCCGCGATGAGGAGGCATCGATCACTCCGCTGCTGAAGAAGGCTCTTGATGAGAATGATGTGGTGCTGATCTCCGGCGGGGTATCTTTTGGGGACTATGACCTTGTCCCCGGCGTGATGCGCTCCCTGGGACTCACGATTCACTTTGACCAGGTGGCCATGCAACCGGGCAAGCCGCTCACCTTCTGTACCGGTGAGCGCAAGGCAGTCTTCGGACTGCCCGGAAACCCCGTATCTACATTTGTGCAGTTCGAGGTGATGGTGCGGGCCTACCTGAACAGGATGACAGGCGTGACAGAGGCTGCCCCGGTGCTGCAACTGCCACTGGCAGCTGACTATTCACGCAAGAGGGCGGAGAGACTCTCATGGATACCCTGTTCCATCACACCGGAAGGAGAGGCGTTGCCTGTTGAGTATCACGGATCGGCACATATATCGGCACTCTCAGGGGCCTGGGGCATGATAATAATCCCCCGCGGACAGAGCTGGATTCAGAAAGGAGAGACAGTAAGTGTTAGACAGATTTAACAGGAATATAAACTACCTGCGCATCTCGGTAACCGACCGGTGCAACCTGCGTTGCCGTTATTGCATGCCGGAGGAGGGGGTGAAGCTCATCAGTCACAGTGATATACTGACATATGATGAGATAGCTGCCTTTACCCGGATTGCGGTGGCCTCTGGCATTAGCAAGGTGCGCATCACCGGCGGTGAACCGCTGGTCAGGAAGGGGGTGACTGAACTGGTGAGGATGCTTTCGGACATCGAAGGCATTACTGATCTCTCCATGACCACCAACGGCATCCTGCTTGCTGATTATGCCCGGAGCCTTGCAGAAGCGGGCCTGATGAGGGTTAATGTCAGTCTTGATACCCTTGATCCGCTCAAGTTCAGGCATGTCACCCGGGGAGGTGACCTGCAGGCTGTTCTCAACGGCATCACGGCAGCACAGGAAGCCGGACTGCGTCCCGTGAAGATCAACTGTGTCATCAAAAGCACACCGGACGAGGAGGATGCCCGCGATGTGGCAGGCTATTGCATGCGCGAGGGTCTCGAGGTGCGGTTCATCAGGCAGATGGACCTGGCATCGGGAACCTTCTCGGTGGTCCATGGCGGCAGCGGAGGACACTGCGCCAGGTGCAACAGGCTTCGCCTCACCCCTGAAGGAGTATTGCGCCCCTGTCTGTTCAGCGACAAGGGATTCAGCATACGGGAGCTCGGAGCGGAGGAGGCGCTGCGCAGGGCTTTGGATGAGAAACCGGAAAAGGGAACAGCAAACCATGTCAATGGCTTTTATAATATAGGAGGATAAATTATGAACAGGCTTACACATACCGATGAGAGCGGAAGGGCCCATATGGTCTATACAGGCGATAAGCCGGTGCAGCACCGCACGGCCACTGCCTCGGGCAGGATAGAGATGCAGCCGGAGACACTCAGGCTGGTGGCAGAGAACATGATGAAGAAGGGTGATGTACTTACAGTGGCGGAGATCGCCGGCATACAGGCAGCCAAACAGTGCGGTACACTGATCCCCCTGTGTCATAATATCCCCCTTGACCAGGTGCGGGTGTCACTGGAAGCCGATGCAAAGGGGATCACAGCCACAGCCACCGTCAGATGCTCGGGCAGGACAGGGGTGGAGATGGAGGCCCTGACAACCGTGAGTGTTGCGCTTCTGACGGTATATGACATGTGCAAGGCCGTGGATAAGACAATGGTTATCAACGATGTCAAACTGATAAAAAAGGAGAAGCATGACATTGCCTGAACAGTTCCGTATCCGTGTGATAACCCTGAGCGACAGGGCACACAGGGGCAGCTATTCTGACCTTAGCGGGCCGGCTGTAGTCAAGTACGTTAAGTATGCCATAGCGGCAGCGGGATGGAAATACGAGCTGGAGCATATAGTATTGCCGGACGATGCCGATGCTCTCCGGGCAGCCCTGACTGAGTCGCCGGCAGCGGACCTCATCATCACCACGGGAGGTACGGGCATCGGTCCGCGTGATATCACTCCCGATGTAGTTAAGCCGTTACTGACGAAGGAGATCCCCGGGATCATGGAGCAGATCAGGGTCAAGTATGGCACCAGGAATCCCAAAGCGCTCCTGAGCCGGGGCATTGCGGGAGCCATCGGC
>JAVEZX010000057.1:0-5668 GCA_034002785.1 Bacteroidales bacterium | reverse complement strand
CCCGTCACATATACAGACGCATCCCTGATTTCATTATATGCCGGGAGGGTAAACCAGACCCATATGTAATCGGCTTCGCGATCCGGCTCATTACTCTCCTCAATTGCCACAACATATTTGCCGTTGAAGTCCTCATTGAAGAAGTAAGGCTTGAACTCCCTGTCGTCAGAGGGGATGAGGTAGGCGTGATAGTATCCGTTTACAAATTCGATCGCTCTCACGTTCTGCCTGGTCTGCCTTATGGTCTTGATGTCGAAGTACCTGAATTCGTTGCCTCCTGGCATCAGTGTCTTGTCTGACAGGGTGTTGTACTCAAGCCTGCCATTCGCAACGAAGTCGGGTGCCAGAGAGGACCTCGTCCTGTCGGCACGTCCGTTCTGCATCACTGTCAGGGTAATCTGACGGTAAGGATCTGTAACCCGAAGGCTGCCGGTTGACAGGGTGATCTCTGCCTGCTGGTGAGTTTCGGTGGTGCCTGGTTTCATCGGCTGCCGGAAGTTCACCGCTGCGGAGGTGGTCCCCTCGCTGATGAAGAACCGCCTGACAAGTATAGCCGTCTCCGGATCGCCTGCCTCCCAGAATGTTATTACATAATTGCCGGAGATCAGAAACCTGATGTCATCATTAGGCAGCGAGAGACGGTAATGAGTATAGATTGTTTTAGTATTGAACGACGGATGGAAATCGGTCACCTGGTTTTCCTCATATCCCTCAAGGTAATCACTCGTAAAAAGATCACTCCTGTTCCAGTCGCGGTCACAGTGTGTTATACTGTACCAGAGTGTCCCGCCTTCACCGTCGATGACGTCGAAGCTGAGGATCATCCCATCGCCTGAACCCGGCTGCAGGAAGGGGTAAGCAAGTTTCCATCCATCCTTTTCAAACTGAACGCTTCTGACATTGCCGTCTGCATATTCAGCGGAAGAAAATTCAGGTGCCGAATAAGAAAAGAGAGGCTGGAATAGGAGGGATATCGATAAACTTAATAAATTTATCCGCGGGAAAACTTTTACCATTATCACAATTTTAGGACTAAAGTACAAATATCCTGCCGCAGACTGAAATGCCCGAAGCAAAAAGTGTTATGTGATAAAAATCAACTTTCCTGTGAATCTGTTAACAATGAGTTATTATTGCATCTGAATTAGGAATCAAGATTCGTTCTGAATATGTCAACAGTGATTAAATTACGTAAAGGATTGAACATCAGGCTTGCCGGAAAGGCTGAGAAGATACTCATCCCGGAGGTTGCCGTGACCCGTTTTGGTGTCAGGTTTTCTGATTTTCCGGGCCTCGTTGCGCGGCTTGAGGTCCAGGAGGGTGACAGGGTCATGGCCGGCACTGTGCTGTTTCATGACAAGGCCTTCCCTGAAGTAAAGTATGTATCGCCTGTCAGCGGGGTGATAAAGGAGATCATTCGCGGAGAGAAGCGTGTTCTTGTAGAGGTAGTTATTGAGCAGGAGGGGAGTGAAAAGATTGATTTTGGTGCTGCTGACCCTCTTAAGCTTACCCGTGATGAGGTAACGGCAAAGTTGCTTCATTCAGGGCTGTGGCCTGTGCTGAGGCAGAGGCCCTACCACATTGTGGCCATGCCGGGGGCAGTGCCGAGGGATATCTTCATCTCGGCTTTTGACACCGCACCTCTGGCCCCCGATCTCGATTTTGCCATGGCAAACATCCATGGTGGTCACCTGCAGGCAGGCATCAATGCACTCTCAGTACTTACCACCGGTAAGATCCATATTTCAGAGGAGGCCGGCGGATCACGGGCAGCAGAGGTGAAGAACCTGAAAAATGTAGTTTTCCATCAGTTCTCAGGACCGCATCCTGCAGGCAATACAGGCATACAGATACATCATATTGCACCCGTTTCGAAAGGGGAGGTGGTATGGATCGTTGACCTTCAGGATGTTGTAGCCATTGGCAGACTGTTTGACACTGGCTTTTATGACCGCGGGCGTATCATTGCCCTGGCCGGACCGGGAGCAATGCACCGCAAATATCACCGCATCAAACCCGGTTCCTCTGTCAGCGGTATCCTCAAAGGCAACCTGGCAGAGGGCAACTGGAGGATCATCAGCGGTAACGTACTTACAGGCAAAAAAATAGCTCCTGACGGTTCGTTAGGATTCTATGACAATATGGTGACTGTCATTCCCGAGGGCGATTACAGCGAGTTCTTTGGCTGGGCTGATCCGGGACTGAAAAAATTCAGTTACTGGAGGACCTTTATATCGAAGCTGATCCCCCGCAAGGAGTACGTGATGGATACCAACCTGCACGGCGGCCACAGGGCATTCGTCGTTTCGGGGCATTATGAGAATGTTCTTCCGATGGACGTCTACCCGGTGCACCTGCTGAAGGCCATCATCGCCGGAGACGTGGAGCTGATGGAGAACCTCGGTATTTATGAGGTTGCAGAGGAAGACTTCGCCCTGTGCGAATATATCGATCCTTCAAAGACTGAGATACAGGAGATCATCCGCAGCGGGATCAACCTGATGATAAAAGAGATGAATTAATTAAAAGGAATGAGCTTGCTATGAATTTCCTGCTTAAAAGAATGAAGAAGATAGAGCCTCTCTTTGAAAAGGGAGGCCGCTTTGAGAAGCTGCATTCCGTCTATGACGGGTTTGCTACGTTCCTGTTTGTTCCTGACAAGGTCACTTTCCGCGGGTCGCATATCAGGGATCATATGGACATGAAGCGTACGATGACTGTGGTCATCATTGCCCTTCTGCCAGCCCTGTTGTTCGGAAGTTACAATATAGGTCTCCAGCATACAAGGGCTTTCGGCATCAATGACTGGACCCTGATGAACATGTTCTGGTTCGGATTTCTGAAGATACTGCCGCTGATCATTGTCAGTTACGTTGTGGGGTTGGGCATCGAGTTTATTGCCGCCCAGATGCGCGGACATGAGATCAACGAGGGCTACCTCGTCACCGGGATGCTGATTCCGCTCATAATGCCGGTAGATGTGCCCCTGTGGATGCTGGCCGTATCGGTTGCCTTCAGTGTGATAATCGGCAAGGAGATCTTCGGTGGAACCGGAATGAACATTCTTAACCCGGCGCTGACGGCAAGGGCCTTTCTCTTCTTCAGCTATCCGGGCTGGATGACCGGTGATGCTGTCTGGATTGAGGGACTGGTGAATGGCGGCGGACTCGACGGTTTTTCGGGAGCAACACCCCTGGCGCTGGCCAAGCTCGACGGCTTTTCACAGATGCCTTCGGCGATGGAGATGTTCATCGGGACCATTCCCGGATCAGTGGGCGAGACCTCAACAGTTGCGATACTGATCGGTGCATTCATCCTTCTCCTGACCGGGGTGGGCAGCTGGCGCATAATGCTCAGCATGACCCTCGGGGCACTGGGGATGGGTCTGCTGCTCAACGCAACAGGCGGAAATGAGTATACGCAGATACCTGCTTACTACCATCTTATTATGGGCGGCTTCGCCTTTGGGGCGGTCTTTATGGCCACCGATCCGGTCACCGCGGCACAGACAAGTACAGGCAAGTATATATACGGTGCACTGACGGGAATACTGGTAGTGATCATCAGGGTCTTCAACCCGGCATATCCCGAGGGAACGATGCTGGCAATACTGCTGATGAACGTGATGGCACCTTTGATTGACCATTATGTGGTGAATGCAAATATCCGGAGAAGGTTAAAACGAGTAACGACAGCTTAACTACGCGAGAGATGAAAGACTTCAGCAATAAGTATATAATGATATTCTCGGTGGTGATGGTTGTCTCCGTCGCCATCCTCCTGTCGCTCATGGCGATGCTGCTGCAACCACGGCAGGAGAAGAACGTGGAGGTGGAAAAGAAGATGAATATCCTCTCCTCGATAAATGTGGTATCTGACAAGTCGGATGCCGTGCAGCTTTATGACAAGCATATCAGGGAGAGCTTCGTGATAAATACCGAAGGGAAAAAGTTCGACGGTGTGGATGCTTTCACAGTAACCCTTCGCGCCGAGCAAAAGAAACCGCTGGCAGAACAGTACCTGCCGGTATTCATCGCGGTGGCAGACAACGGTGACACGCTGCATATCCTTCCCCTCGAGGGAAAAGGGCTCTGGGGCCCGATATGGGGTTATGTGTCGCTGAAGAAGGACCTTTCCACCATAGCCGGCGCCACTTTTGACCATAAGGGAGAGACGCCGGGCCTGGGAGCGGAGATAAATACCACCCAGTTTGAGAGCCAGTTTCACGACAAGAGCATCTATGACAACGGCACCTTTGTCTCGGTAAAGGTGGTGAAGGGTGGTGCCAGGCCGGGCAACCCGCACGAAGTGGACGGTATCTCCGGCGGTACGATCACCAGCAAGGGGCTCGAAGCGATGGTGCGCGACGGGCTTGTCAAATATGAAAAATACCTCAGCCAAAACAGGAAGTAGATATGGAAAATGTAGAAAAGGAGCCGCTCTGGACGGCAAAGAGCAAAAAACTGCTGACAAACCCGCTGGGGATGGACAACCCCATCACGGTGCAGGTGCTGGGGATCTGTTCGGCCCTCGCTGTGACGGTCAAGATGAAGCCTGCCATAGTGATGGCCATCTCGGTCACGGTGGTGCTGGCGCTTTCAAATCTTATCATCGCGCTGATGCGCAAATCGATACCGGGAAGAATAAGGATCATCGTTCAGCTGGTTGTGATTGCCACCCTGGTGATCATGGTAGACCAGTTCCTCAAAGCCTTCGCGTTTGACGTGAGCAAGCAGCTCTCGGTCTTCGTGGGGCTGATCATCACGAACTGCATTATCATGGGCCGCCTGGAGGCCTTCGCAATGGCGAACAAACCATGGCCTTCATTGCTTGACGGCATCGGCAACGGCGCCGGATACGGACTGATACTCATCATTGTTTCTTTCTTCCGAGAGTTCCTTGGAAGCGGCAGCATTATGGGGTATCCCGTGATGGAGAAGCTCGGGGTATACAAATTCGGGTACGAGGATAACGGAATGATGATATTGCCGCCAATGGCTCTCATCACCGTGGGACTGATCATCTGGTTCCAGCGCGCACGAAACAAGTCACTGATCGAAAACAAGTAAAAGCAGGATCATGGAAAACCTTGTTAACATATTCGTAAAGTCGATTTTTATCGACAACATGATCTTCGCATACTTCCTGGGTATGTGCTCATACCTGGCGGTTTCGAAGACTGTAAAGACGTCCATGGGTCTCGGTATTGCCGTCACCTTTGTGCTGGTGATTACCGTACCGGTTAACTTCCTGCTGGAACAGTATGTGCTGAAAAAGGGTGCACTGGTCTGGCTTAATGAGAGTTTTGCAACGCTGGATCTCAGCTTCCTCTCGTTTATCATGTTCATTGCAGTGATTGCATCAATAGTGCAGCTGGTGGAGATGGTGATTGAGAAATCGAGTCCTGCGCTTTACAACTCCCTCGGGATATTCCTGCCGCTGATTGCGGTCAACTGCGCCATCCTCGGTGCATCGCTCTTCATGCAGGAGAGGGAGTATGAGAACATTGCCGAGGCTACTGTCTTCGGCCTTGGCTCCGGGATCGGCTGGCTGCTGGCCATCGTGGCCCTGGCCGCCATCAGGGAGAAGATGCGCTATTCCAACGTGCCGGCACCGCTGCGCGGTCTTGGTATAACCTTCATCCTGACCGGACTGATGGGTATTGCCT
>JAVEZX010000056.1:12544-15007 GCA_034002785.1 Bacteroidales bacterium | reverse complement strand
ATCGGCTGGCTGCTGGCCATCGTGGCCCTGGCCGCCATCAGGGAGAAGATGCGCTATTCCAACGTGCCGGCACCGCTGCGCGGTCTTGGTATAACCTTCATCCTGACCGGACTGATGGGTATTGCCTTTATGAGCTTCCTGGGTATCACACTTTAAAGAAATTGTTACAGAAATGATATTAGGTCTATCAATTGCAGGCACCGTTCTTATAAGCATTGCAGTATTCGTGCTGGTGATGATACTGCTGGTGGTGGTGCTTCTTTACGCCAGGCAGAAGCTGACACCGCAGGGCGATGTCACCCTCAAGATCAACGACCGGGATATGGTTGTGTCTCCGGGCTCGAATCTGCTCGCTACACTGTCGAACAACGGGATCTTCCTGCCGTCAGCATGCGGTGGAGGTGGTACCTGTGGCATGTGCCGCTGCCAGATCACCGAGGGCGGAGGATCCATCCTTGCCACAGAAACAGGCTTCTTCACCCGTCGCGAACAGCACGACAACTGGAGGCTCGGTTGCCAGGTCAAGGTGCGCGAGAGTATGACGATACAGGTTCCCGAAGCGGTTCTCGGAGTAAAGAAATGGGAGTGCGAAGTGGTCTCCAACAGGAATGTTGCGACATTTATCAAGGAGTTCGTTGTGAAGCTTCCCGAGGGAGAAGACCTGCATTTCAAGAGTGGTGATTACATCCAGATCGATGTGCCGAAGTACGATGTGGAGTTCGGCCGGGATATCGATGTTGAAGATGAGTACAGAGCTGACTGGGACAAGTTCAAAATGTGGGATCTGAAGCACAAGAACACGGAAGAGACCTACAGGGCTTATTCAATGGCCAACTTCCCGGCTGAAAAGAACCTCATCATTCTGAATATCCGTATTGCCACCCCGCCGTTTGACAATGCCAGGAAACAGTTTATGAATGTCCCGCCGGGAATATGCTCTACCTATATCTTCTCACGCAAGCCGGGCGATAAGGTTTCAATCAGCGGACCTTACGGTGAGTTTCATATAAAGCATACCAATAATGAGATGGTATATGTGGGTGGCGGTGCCGGCATGGCTCCCCTCAGATCACACATATTCCATATGCTCAAGACGGAAAAGTCAGACCGTAAGATAACATACTGGTACGGCGCCCGCTCAAAGAGGGAGATCTTCTATGAGGATGAGTTCAGGGAACTGGAGAAGAAATTCCCAAACTTTACATTTAACATTGCCCTCTCCGAGCCGTTGCCCGAGGATAACTGGACAGGATACAAGGGATTCATACACCAGGTGCTGCTTGACAACTACCTTAGCAGGCACAAGCTGCCCGAGGAGATTGAATATTATCTCTGCGGACCTCCTGTGATGAATGCTGCCGTGCTGAACATGCTTGACAATCTTGGAGTCCCGGAGGAGAATATTGCATTTGATGATTTCGGAGGATAATCAGGATTTGCGAGTTTCGATTTGCGAGTTTCGGTTTATCTGAAATCGCAAATCACAGATCGCAAATCGCAATTTCTGCATTATGCGCACTTTTATTTTCTGTTCGTTCATCGCGCTAAGCCTGATTGCCTGTTCCCCGCAGCAGGAGTACGCCGAACTAAACGGTCTTACGCAGGGCACCACCTACCACATCGTTGTGGAGAAAACATCTGGTCTCGATGTGATGGCTCTGCGCCAGGATATCGAACATCTCTTTACGGTGATTGACAACTCCCTCTCAATTTATAACGACTCATCGGTCATCTCTGCTATAAATAACAATCGCAGCAACCTGACAGACACACTGTTTCGCGATGTCTTCCTTGCTTCTGCTGAAATCTCTGAGCAGAGCGGCGGATTGTTTGACATCACAATCGGACCCCTGGTGAAATCGTGGGGGTTCGGTCCGGATGCCATGAAGCGGTTCAATCCGTCGATGCTCGATTCACTGATCGCACTGGTGGGAATGGATAAGGTGAGGCTTGATGGCGACAGTGTCATCAAGGCTGATCCCGATATGTTCATTGACGTGAATGCCATAGCGCAGGGGTACACCGTTGATCTCGTGGCCGACCTTTTATCCCGGTCCGGCATTACCCAGTGCCTGGTGGAGGTAGGCGGCGAGATAAGAACGATGGGTGACAAAAACGGTATCGGCTGGCTGGTAGGCATTGATTCACCGGCTGATGGCAATTATACACCGGGGGCCGATATACAGGTAAAAATAAGGCTTGACAACCTGGCGCTGGCCACCTCCGGCAACTACAGGAAGTTCTTCGTGGAGGACGGGGTAAAATATTCACATACTATTGATCCCCGGTCAGGTTATCCCGTCAGGCATACTTTGCTCAGTGCCACAATTATTGCTCCGACGGGTGCCGTCGCTGATGCATGGGCCACGGCATGCATGGTCGGGGGCATGGAGCAGGCCATTGAATTTATCGGGCAGCATGATTTCCTTGAAGGATATCTGATCTACAGTGACGAAGCCGGAG
>JAVEZX010000056.1:0-12444 GCA_034002785.1 Bacteroidales bacterium | reverse complement strand
CCGACGGGTGCCGTCGCTGATGCATGGGCCACGGCATGCATGGTCGGGGGCATGGAGCAGGCCATTGAATTTATCGGGCAGCATGATTTCCTTGAAGGATATCTGATCTACAGTGACGAAGCCGGAGAGATGAAGAGCTGGGTTTCGGAGGGGATCAGGGAGCTGATTATTGATGAAAAATAGGGTCTGCTTATACAATTCTTGATGATCTGCGGCCATCAATAAGGCTGAATGTCAACAGATTGGGCAATAATGATCCTCGCTGGACAACAGCCTGGCCAAAGCAGATCTTCGATGGACAACAGAATGGGAAAAGAAGACCCTAGTAGAGGATCAGGAATTGTAAAAGCCTGTCGAATTTAATCCCCGTGACTCATTGCGCAGCCACAGCATCCTGCGGTGTCAACAGGACTGCACCCGGTATCGGTACTCTTTGCACAGGTGATACCACGCTTGCGCATCTCCTTGTTATGACCAACATGTGTGTCGGGGAACTGTCCCTTCGGCTTGAGAAGAATAGTGATAGCCAGGCCCGCCATAGCCAGGCCAACCAAAATGGCTGATATTATTAAAAGGTTCAACAGCATTTATAATGACTTTATTAAATACAAATATACAAAAACCCTGAGGATCCTCCGATCCTGAATAATCAGGACTAATTGTAAGCTCCGAGCTGGCAGATCGCAATTTGCAATTCGCAACCCGCAAATTCTTCATCCCCATAAATAAAACACCCCTGCAGTCACTTTGTTCGCTCCGGGGATCAGGCCTCTTCCTCCCTGTAGAGTTCCCTGTCGGCTATGTCAGCCTCCTCAAGCACCCTGGCGTGTTCCTCGGGTGTGTATCGCCTTATCTTGTATCCAATGGCGGCAATGAATATGCTCATGAAGGGACTGATTATATTGAAGAAGCAGTAGGGTGCATATGCCCATGTTGAGACGCCCAGTACGCTCGACTGCGTGGCACCGCATGTATTCCATGGTACCAGCACTGAGGTTACGGTCCCGGAATCTTCCAGCGAGCGGCTTAACAGCTCCGGCTTGAAACCCATGTCGCGGAACTTTTTTGCATACATTCTTCCCGGAATTACTATCGAGAGATACTGGTCTGATGCCGTAACATTAAAGAAGAGGCAGGTTGCGACCGTTGAACCGACCAGGGTGCCGGCATTATGGACAAACTTCATCAGCCTGCCGGTAATTGTCTTCAGCATTCCGCATGCCTCCATTATGCCTCCGAAGACCATCGCACATATTATCAGCCAGACGGTGTTGAGCATCCCGGCCATGCCGCGTGTCCTCAGGAGCTCATCCACTGAGGAATCACCGGTGGTCACCGCAACGCTTCCGAACATGGTCCTGGTGACGGCAATATAGGCCTGCTTCACAAATGAACCACTCGTAGCAGCCACCTCCTCCAGGATGTGAGGCTGGAAGATGACGGCAAATATTGCAGCCATAAGCGTTCCGGCAAGGAGCGACGGGAGAGGCGGTACCTTCTTTACAATAATATAGATCAGCATGGCCGGAACCAGCAGCAGTATTGGTGTTATGTTGAATTTTGACTTTATGGCTGCCTGCACTGCATCGATGCTGCTGGGCCCTGTCTCGAGATTAATTGTGAACCCTATTATAAGGAATATGATCAGCGATATAGTCAGGGACGGTACCGTTGTTACAACCATATACCTGACGTGTGTGAACAGATCCGTGCCCGCCACTGCCGGGGCAAGGTTCGTGGTATCGGAGAGAGGCGACATCTTGTCGCCGAAATATGCTCCGGAGATGATGGCGCCTGCAATCATAGCCTCGTTGAAACCAAGTGCCTTGCCAATACCAAGCAGGGCCACCCCGATGGTGGCTACTGTAGACCATGAACTGCCGGTTGAGATTGACACAACGGCACAGATAACCACCGCGGCAAAGAGAAATATCTTGGGATGCAGTATCTCAAGTCCGTAGTAGATAAGCATCGGCACCACTCCGCTGACCATCCATGTGCCTGCCAGTGAACCTATAAGAAAGAGTATCAGGATGGCAGGCATAGCCGTGCCTATCCCTTTGATTACCCGGTCACGGATGAAGAGCCACCGGTATCCGAGGCTTACTGCAATAACCCCTGCCACCGCAGCAGCAAGGATGAGAGCTATCTGGTTTGCGCCCGACAGAGTATCGTCCCGAAAGAACTTAACGTTGAGGGTCAGCAGGAGGATGAGCACCGCGATAGGCAGCAATGATTGCAGCATCGACGGTGTTTTGTACTGTTTTAAAGACATGAATGGTTTATGGAGATGAACCGTGCAATTTACTATTTTCCACGATTTTTCTTGATTTTGACATCAAAAGATGTTAATTTGTCTCTGCATTTTTGCCGGTAAATGGGACATTATCCTGATATTTTCAGCATTAATCCTGAGGACAAGATCCCGGGGAAAGGCAGGGTCCTGATTTCAGAACCTTTCCTGACTGACCGTTTTTTTAACCGGACCATCGTATTTCTTACCGAGCATACTACAGAAGGCACAGTCGGTTTCATCCTCAACAGGGTGATTGACCTGATGGTCAGCAGCGCCGTGGAGGGGTTTGACGGATGGGATGAGCACCTCTCCGTCGGAGGCCCTGTGGCGCCGGACACGCTTCATTACCTGCATACCCTTGGCAGCAAGGTGCCGGGAAGCGTGCCAGTGATACCTGGCATATGGTGGGGCGGAGAGATCGATGCTCTCAGGAACCTCATTGCAACCGGAACGGTAGGGCGTGACCAGGTGAGGTTCTTCCTGGGATATTCGGGGTGGGAAAAAGGGCAGCTGAAGCGGGAGCTGAGTGAGAACTCATGGATTATAGCAAAGGTCCCCGGGGAGGTTATCATGACGAACCGGGGCAACGTATGGCGCGATGTACTGAGGTCACTAAACAATAAATACCGCATCTGGGCTGAGTTCCCCGAATCCCCGGAGATGAACTGACTTTGTGTTCCCCGAATCCCCGGAGATGAACTGAACCAGGGTATCCTGATTCAGTGCATTATTTTGAAAACCAGCTCCCGCAGAAGATCACCCGCATCGCTGCCGGAATCCCCGAATCCCTTAGCCTTCAGGTCATATGACCGTATCAGGCTGATGATGTTCATGCATGCTCCCACATTGTAAATAGCAGCCGCAGCCTTGAAATCCCTCACGTAACCGGGGTATGTCTTAAGCATCGCAATCACATTCTGATCACTTCTGTCCTTCAGGCTGTGATAAATAAGCACCCGGCTGAAACTCGAGAAGAGCACCGGAAAGATCAGCGGGATTATCTCCTTCTTCGAATGACCGGCGTAGTAATTCACCACCCGCGCGGCCTTTAGCGGATCGCGGTAGACAATTGACCTCCAGAGCTCATTGGGTGTGTAATCCTTGCTCATTCCGATGCTCTTCTCAATCAGCTCGGTGGTGATTCGCGGATTCTCCTTCGGAAGAGAAATGATCAGCTTCTCAAGCTCATTGGCAATTTTCCCGAGATCGTTGCCCAGGAACTCCGAGAGAAGCCTGGAAGCATCGCTGCCGGCCATTATTCCCTTGTCGGTGAGAAACCTGTCTATCCATCCCGGGATCTGGTACTCAGGCACCTTGTCCGACTCGATATACCATCCTTTTTTGGAGAGCGATTTGTAGAGCGATTTACGCTTGTCGAGGTCCTCGTACTTGTAGGCAATGACGAGTATCGTGGAGTTAAGAGGATTCTCAATATATATGAGCAGATCATCTATCTTCTTGAGCTTCTGCGCTTCGCGAACGATGACCACCTGCTGGTTTGCCATCATCGGGAAGCGCCGGCAGGTTTCGATGACCTGCGTCACCGATACATCGAGGCCATAGAGCACTGTCTGATTGAAGGCTTTCTCAGACTCATCCAGCACCTTGTCCTCGATGAAGTCTGTAATCAGATCGATATAATAGGGTTCCTTCCCGGCAAGGAAGTAAACCGGTTTGTAGATCTTGTTGCGCAGATCCCTGATTATCTCCCTGTAGTCAGATGCCATCAGAAACGGAGGTGTTTGACCGAGATGCCGTTATCTTTAATCTCTGTAAGTGCCTCTATACCAATACGAAGATGCGTATCGGTGAACTGGCTGGTAACCTTCTGGTCACTCAGGTCGGTCTTGATACCGGTTGAAATCATCGGCTGGTCTGAGACAAGAAGGAGGGCGCCTGTGGGTATCTCGTTGGCAAAGCCTACCGTAAAGATGGTAGCAGTCTCCATATCAATAGCCATAGCCCTGGTTTTGACGAGGTATTTCTTGAAGCGGTCATCATATTCCCAGACACGCCTGTTGGTTGTATAAACCGTCCCGGTATAGTATTCAAGATTGTTCCTTACGATTGCTGCGGAGACGGCGCTCTGCAGCTTGAAGGCAGGAAGAGCAGGAATCTCCTGCGGGAGGTAGTCGTTCGAGGTACCGTCGCTCCGGATAGCTGCAATGGGCAGTATCAGGTCCCCAAGCATGTTCTTCTTCTTCAGTCCTCCGCACTTGCCCAGGAAGAGCACAGCCTTGGGCTGGATGGCGCTGAGAAGGTCCATGACGGTTGCGGCATTGGGACTCCCCATGCCGAAGTTGATAATGGTGATCCCTCCGGCCGTGGCACTGGGCCAGTTCTTGTCCTTTCCTTCCACCGGCACATCGTTCCAGCGTGCAAACATCTCTACATAAAGTGTGAAGTTGGTCAGGAGAATGAATTCACCGAACGAGCTGAGTTCCTTCCCTGTATATCTGGGCAGCCAGTTATTCACTATATCTTCCTTGGTTCTCATGTTCTGAAAAGCTGTTTGTTTATATTTGCCCTGCCTAAGGGTAATCAAAAATACAATAAAAGTTGAAACCGCTGAAACTGCCTCCCTGTTCACTTCGGATAAAAGAGGGGCCCGGCAACAGGCTCATCTATGACTCCCTGCGGAAGAAGTACGTGGCACTCACACCTGAAGAGTGGGTGAGGCAGCATTTTGTCAACTATCTGACCGGATGGCTTGGCTATCCTCCCGGGCTGATACGGGTGGAGGCGGCCTTCCGTCTCAATTCGATGCTGAGGCGGGCCGACATACTGGTTCATGACCGGGCCGGTGAGCCTGTACTGATTGTGGAGTGCAAGGCGCCGGAAGTGAAGATCACACAGGAGGTGTTTGACCAGATAATCAACTATAACTTCAGCTACGAGCTCAGGTACCTCGTTGTTACCAATGGCATCACACACTTTGCAGCGAAGATTGATTCCGCAGCGCGAAGTTTTATTCTGCTGGATCATATCCCTGATTATGAAACCATTACGCGAACAGAGCCATGATCGATGTGACCTGTGCAGTGATACGCAACGATGAGGGACTCGTCCTGGCGGTCCGGCGCGGTCCTCAGATGGGCAATGCCGGCAAGTGGGAATTTCCCGGGGGAAAGACCAGGGCAGGAGAGGATCATGAGGAGTGCATCCTCAGGGAGATAGACGAGGAGCTGGAGATGGATATAGTCATCTGCGGCAGGCTCGATGAAGTAGTGCATGATTACGGGGATAAAAAGATCAGACTGATACCATTTATCTGTGATACCCTGTCGTCAGAGCCTGTTCTGCGCGAGCATGAAGCCTTCCGGTGGATGGAGCCTGAGAGCCTGGTGACTCTCGACATGACTGCAGCCGATATACCGGTTGCCAAACAGTATGCCTCGGGACATAACGCTGTGCCGGCAGCCGTGAAAGAGGCGGATGAGGCTGTCATCACAATTGAAGCCGGGCAGGAGCTGGCCCGCATGATGGGCAGGGTTGCAAGCGTTGAGGAGATAACCATGGTGGCACAGTCGGCCGTTAATGACTCCGTGTTGCTGTCACAACTGGTCACTCTCTCATCAAGCACTGAACCGAGGGTAGGGTTCATGTCATCATGGGCACTCTCGAAGGTTGTTGATGTGGATCCGAAGGCACTGGCTCCTTATCTGGCACTCATGATCGATGCCCTGCCTTCTGTCCCGAATGAGAGCGTGCAGCGGTCGTTTATGAGGGTACTTACCAAAAGCGATCTTAATGACATTCCCGTGTCACATCATGCTCCGTTAATCGACTATTGTATGGCGGCCATGCGTCAGCCCGGCCAGCCGGTGGCACCCAAAGCATACGGCATGGAGATACTGGCCTCTTTTTGTTCACTCTATCCCGAGATGGCCAACGAGGTTATCGGCGCCGTCCAGCTTGTAATAAATGATGCATCGGGCGGTATGAAGGCGGCTGGGCGGAAGGTGATTCACAAACTAGGAAATAGGCAATAGGCAATAGGCAATAGGCAATAGTAACTGGATTTGCGAATTGCGAGTTATGATAAATCGCAACTCGCACATCGCAACTCGCACATCTAAACTCCTATCTGGTTTTTTTGATCCAGCTGGTCATCAGCTCCAGCGCCGCCGGGGAGAAGGTCTCTTCAATCGTTGCATACTCCTCAGGTGATCCGGTCTCTGTAACCTGGAAGAGATGATTCAATCCGGGCATGAGAACAGTCTTTACCTTCCGGTTTCCGCCAGTGCGGACAGCCGCTTTTATGGCCGGCAGATTCATCTCATGATTCACCTGCAGATCCTTTTCACCGTTTAGCGCCAGTACGGGACACTTCACGGCGGACCAGAACTGCGCAGGGTCAGTATCAAGAAAGTATCTCATCCACGGGTTATTAACTGAGATCAGTCCCTGTGTAAAGGCCGCCATCTTCTCCTTGCGTTCCTCCGGTGTCAATCCCTTGCTGTCCAGATCCTTACCATACCACTCCATGGCATCCTTTGCAAACTTGCGCTGATCAGGCTCGGCAATCGCCATCCTGAAGAGCTGTCCGTTGGCGCCGAGCGTCTCAGTAATATCTGTCTCTGAAGCACCTGAGGCTCTCATGATATCCTCCGTTTGCCTGAGTATCAGATCATATCCTCTTACCCCCGGACCTGCCAGGGAAACAATAAAAGCTATGTTCGCATTGCGCGAAGCGACGATGGGGGCAATAAGCCCGCCCTCGCTGTGGCCAACAAGACCAACCTTCTTTTTGTTGATCTCAGGCCGCTGCATGAGGTAATTTACCGCAGCCTCGGCGTCATCGGCATTGGTTAGCGATGTAGAATTATTGGTCTTACCCTTCGAGCCGCCAACGCCCCGGTCGTCATAGCGCAGCACGGCGATGCCGTTTCTTGTCAGGTGGTCCGCGATGACCTTGAAGGGTTTATGATTAAAGATTGTCTCGTCACGGTCCTGCTGGCCCGAGCCCGAGATCAGCACCACGGCCGGGAAAGGACCTTCGCCCTGCGGCAGTGTGAGTGTCCCCGCCAGACTGAAATTCTCGATTGTGTTCATGAAGGTGACCTCCTCCTCGCGATAGGGATATGGAGGCTTTGGCTCCTGCGGCCTCTTCTGTTCCACCGGTTTGGCCCCTTTCTTCAGCTCGAGGTCATATTTGCCTCCCAACTGGGTCCAGATGCCGCTTATTACTGAGTCACTGCTGAATCCGCCGCGGTACCAGCCTTTGACCATGGGTATATCAACGAACAGGGTATCATTCGCGAGGGTGACCCTCCCACAGGGGATACCCTTCGCACCCTGGTCCGGCGCATCAGCCGTGGCCTTGATTGTATCGGCATCCGTCATCGTGAAATGGAGCACCATCTGCAACTGCCCCGCCGGAGTTTTCATCTTCCCGGCCCACGAACCTTCTATATCGTTAAAGGTACGCTGACCGTAAGCTGTCAAGGTCAGCAGGAGTACTACAAAGACTGAGAGCGTGTTTCTTTTCATTGTATCGTGTCATGTAACCTCCAAAAGTAACCATTTCTGGCTATATTTGGACCTATTTTGCAGCATATGAAGACTGTCGATACAAGGGGTCTTACCTGCCCGGCCCCGCTCATCAAAACAAGGCAGGGACTGAACGAGGCGGCTCCCGATGAACCGGTTCAGATTCTGATTGACAACCCTACCTCTCTAAGCAATGTGAAGAGATATCTTACCGATAACAAGCTGGAATTCAACGTCCGGGAGGAGGGATCCCTTGCAACGGTTACTGTGAGCAGGGGAGCCATGACCGAGATCAGCGCCAACGAGACCGAGTACTGCACCACTGACACCCTGCCGGCACCGCCCGGAACCAGGAGGACCGTGGTGGCCATTACATCTGACAGGATGGGCAGCGGCGACGATGACCTCGGGCTGAAGCTGATGATATCATTCTTCAGGACCCTCGTGATGCTCGAACCGGCGCCGTCGGCGGTAGTATTCTACAACAGCGGGGTAAAAATGGCGCTGGACGACTCACCGGTACTCGAACATATAAGGGAACTGGCTGACAGGGGAACTTCCATCTACCTCTGCAGCACATGTATCAACCATTTCGGAATCCGTGACCGTTTGCCGGTGGGCAGCTTCAGCGACATGTACCAGATAATGAATGTGCTGAAGGATGCGGATCATATTGTCCGGCCGTAAGAGGAGAGACGCATATGGCAAATTCCGATAACAGCTCCATCCCGTTTGATCTCCTTTCCACGGTAGAAACCGGCGGATGCTCTGCAAAGATACCGCCGCGGGCTCTCGAGGAGCTGCTTAAGGACTTTCCCGTTCCCACCGATCCGCGCATCCTGGTGGACATCTCTTCGCACGATGATGCCGGTGTCTATAGGATCAATGACGATACGGCTCTTGTAATCACGACGGACTTCTTTCCGCCGATGGTCAGCGATGGCTATGACTTTGGCCTGGTTGCGGCAACAAACTCGATAAGTGATGTATATGCCATGGGCGGAACACCACTTGTGGCGCTTAACATAATGATGTTTCCTTCAACCCGCATCCCGATGGAAGTCTACAGGGATATTCTCAGGGGCGGCAATGACAAGGCAAGGGAAGCGGGTGTCAGCATAATCGGAGGGCATACTATCGACGACTACCCGCCGAAGTACGGGCTGGCCGTTATCGGTACCGTTCACCCTGACAGGATAATTACCAACGGAGGTATCAGGACCGGTGACGAACTAATTCTGACCAAACCGCTGGGGACTGGCATCATCCTGGCGGGTCATCGGTTGAAGATGACTTCCCCCGGTCAGCTCGATGGGGCTGTCAGCGCCATGAAGCAACTCAACCGGGAGGGAGCTGCACTGATGCAGAAGTATGGCGTGCGTGGCGCCACGGATATCACCGGCTTCGGCCTGGCGGGCCATGCATTGAAGATGGCAAGGGCATCAGGGGTGACAATCATTATAGATATGAGCCAGGTGCCTCTGCTTGCCGGTACTTATGACCTGGCAGAACTGGGATGCATACCGGGTGCCGCATTTCGTAACCTGGATTATACGGAGGGGGAGACGCGGTTGGCTGAGAGACTCGATTATAACCTTAAGATGATTGCCCATGATGCCCAGACATCAGGAGGGCTGCTTATGGCGGTGGCGCCGGCGGTGGTGCCGGAGTTGCTGATGGAACTGCACGCGTCAGGCCACCCGGAGGCTGCCGTTGTAGGTCATGCTGTGAGTAGGGAAGAGTCCCTGCTCGTGCTGGAATGACCTGATCTTACGTTGTCAATAAGAAGATAACCCATTTACCATGGGGCCCTTTCGGCTTTGCCCGCGCTATTCCGGTAATGAGAAAACAAACCGCCCGCCGACGGGCCTTCTTGGCTTAAGAGCGCGCTATGCCGGCAATGAGAATATGAACTCTGCGCCGCCACCAGGCCGGTTACGGACTGATATCTCTCCCTTATGCAGCAGTATCGCATTCTTCACAATGGCCAGCCCGAGACCGGTACCGCCGCTCTTGCGCGAACGCCCGTCATCTATCCTGTAGAACCGCTCGAAGATACGCTCCTGGTGCTCCTCAGGGATCCCGATACCGTTATCGGCAAACGAGAAGGTGCGGAAACCGGGCTCACCCGGCAGCATCCTCACGGTGACCGTCACGTTGTCCCCTGCATAGTTGATTGCGTTCTCAAGGAGGTTCTGGAAGACAGACACGATCAGCGACCTGTTGCAGTTGACCGTTGTGCCCTCGGCGAGGACAATATCCATTGTGATCTGTTTACGGCTGAGGTCTGCCGTGAGATTATCGCGCACCTCCTGCACCACAGCTGCTATGTCAACCTCCTCGAAGGGGAAGTTGTTGCCTGTCTCGTCAAGCTTGTTCAGTGTCACGATATCATTTATGAGATCCGTCAACCGGGTTGACTGTGCCATGGCTTTCTCCAGGAAATGGTTCCTCTTTTCTTCATCGAGGTCCCGGTTCACTATGAGCGTTTCGATGTATCCCCTGACGGATGCTATCGGAGTCTTGAGCTCGTGAGCAATGTTGGAGGTCATCTGCTGGCGCATCGCCTTGTTCTGCTCTGCCCGGGTGATATCTGTAATTAATATCTCGTAACTGTCATCGTTGAAAAGGATGCATCTTACGGCAAAATGCCTTCCGCCCCTCTCGAGCCTCAGCTCCGTTGAGGGATTATCCTGTTTCCTGACTGCCTTGCCCTGGTTGTTGTCCAGGAATGCCCTTATGCCGCTGAAGACCGTATGATCCAGGAAGCCTTCGGTGGTAAGCGAATGTTCGCCGGTAATTGCATTGAGGAAGACGGTAAAATGGCTGTTCGAGAGCTCTTCTTCCCTGCCTGTCGAGAAGAATGCCACTCCTTCATTAAGAACGTTCAGGTGTCTTATAAGCTTCTCCTTCTGCAGGCTCAGTTCGGCGGTATTGCGTGCGAGGTTATTGTAGATCCTGATGATCTCCTTGCCTGTCTCGCCGATCTCGTTCTTCGGGAAAACTATTGTCGGGTCGTTACCTTCGCCGCGACGCATCCTGGCAGCAAAATCGCGCAGCATTGTGATGCTCCTGCCCATCTTTCGGGTGACGGCTGCCAGCAGCGCCCATATCCCCGCAAAGACTATCGCCATGAATACCAGGAAAATCTGTTCCCGCCTGAGGAAACCACGGATATTGATGTTGTACTCCTCGGCAAGCCTTACATAGTGGGTGTTAAAGTAGCGTGAAAGATAGTAGTAATCCTTGCCGGTGGATTCGGAATGACGTCTGGCCGTACCGTACGGAGAGTAAAGCGATTTGCCCACCTCGGGCCTGGTGAGATGGTTCTCCATTGCGTTCCAGTCGTCTACCGAGCTGTCATATAATACCTTGCCATCGATTGCCAGGACGGTGATACGCAGGTCGGGGACAGGCATCAGGTTGAAGATTGAATCTACAAGCTGGTAGTCGCCAGTTTCGCTGAGCGAATTGACCCTGATGTAGCTGTCGACAAGCTGTGCCATGTCGTTCAGCCGGGAGTCGAGGGCAGCTATTTTTATCTCTTTCTCACGGTGGTACTGGAATGCCAGGATGAGCACCGTGAAGAGCAGGAAGATACCGAAGTAATAGAGGAACAATTTACGTCTGAAGCTCATTTGTTTTATCATGGGACTCATTTTTCATTCACCTAAATAATAGCCGTAACCCGATTTGTTTTTTATCATGATTCCCCTGTCACCCAGCTTTTTGCGGATGCGTGCTATAGTCACGTCCACTGTTCGGTCAGTGACAATCACATCATTACCCCACACCCTGGCCAGGATCTCATGCCTGGGAAAGATCCGACCCTCGTTACGGATGAGGAGGGAGAGGATTTCGTACTCCTTACGGGTCAGCTCGAGGGGCTTGCCGTCAGAGAGGATAAGATTGTTCCCGGTGTCAACTGTAAATGAACCCGCCATGGTCTCCATTGTGACCCTGGCAGGGGCAGAGCGCCGGAGCACAGCCTTCACCCTGGCCATCAGTTCCCTGACGCTGAAGGGTTTGGCCAGGTAGTCGTCGGCACCCAGGTTGAACCCGGTAATCCGGTCGTTTTCCGTATCCCTGGCTGTAAGGAAGATGATGGGGGTTGACAGTGCCATCTCCTTTCTGATTTTTTCCGCAAGGCGAAAACCGGATACCTGCCCCATCATCACATCGAGGATGAAGAGATCATAGTTATTCAGGTTTTTGCGCAGGGCCTCTTCGGCTGAGAGGCATGTGTCAACGGAGTAGCCGTCACCCTCGAGGTTGAAGGAGAGGATCTCGAGGATGGATTCCTCGTCGTCTACGGCCAGTATCTTCTTTCTTTCGTTCATTTACAATTCCTGATGGTCTACGACCATCCTACAATTCCTGATGGCCTACAGCCATCCTACAATTCTTGATGCTCTACGAGCATCCCCACTATTGCCTACTGCCTATTGCCTAATCCTCTTTCCCAATCCCCGTATGCCGTATATCCGTTCCCTGAAGGGAGTAGATGGATGCTTCTGCAATATTTGTCGCATGGTCAGCTATCCTCTCTATATTGGATATGATCTCCTTCAGCTCTATATAGCTCTGCACCATTGACATCGTCCGTTCATCGATGTTCTCCTTCCTGAGGTGACCGAGCAGCAGCTTGTGATTCA
>JAVEZX010000055.1:0-15152 GCA_034002785.1 Bacteroidales bacterium | reverse complement strand
ACCGCGGCACCGAGGCGGTGCTGAAGAATATTCCCGAGGCTGAAGCGCTCGATAAGCTGCTGGAGCTGATCAGGAACGATCAGTCCACCAGCCTGTAATCCAGCTGCCTCTTCTGCAGGTCAGCCTTTGCCACCTCCACCATAATCTTGTCACCCAGCATATAAACCTTGCCCGACTGCCGGCCGCGGATGCTGTAGTTTTCCTCGTCATACTCGAAATAGTCGTTCTGCAGTTCCCTGATTGCAACCATCCCCTCGCACTGGTTCTCGATTATCTCAACGTAGATGCCCCACTCGGTCACCCCGGAGATGACACCCTCGAACACCTTGCCGATCTTGTCGCTCATGAACTCCACCTGCTTGTACTTGATTGATGCCCTCTCGGCATCGGTGGCAAGACGTTCCCGCCTGGAGGAGTGTTCGCAGAGCTTTGCATACTTGTCCTTGTCGCGTGGAGGCTGGCCCTCCAGGTATTTTGTCAGCAGCCTGTGCACCATCATATCGGGATACCGGCGGATGGGCGAGGTGAAGTGCGTATAGTGCCCGAAGGCGAGGCCGTAGTGGCCGATATTGTCTGTTGAGTATATCGCCTTGGCCATGGAGCGCAGTGCAAGGGTCTCTACGATGTTCTGTTCCTTCTTGCCTGATACTTCATCCATCAGCTTGTTCATGGCGGCCGGCAGCCCCTTCATATTGGCCGTGTCTATCTCATAGCCGAACCGCTTGATGAAGTAGCTGAACGAGCTCAGTTTCTCGGCATTGGGCTTGTCGTGGATACGGTAAACGAAAGTCTTTCCCTTGAGCTTCTTGCCTACATACTCCGCAACGCGCTTGTTGGCAAGGAGCATGAACTCCTCGATCAGCTGGTTGGCTGTGCCGAACTCGCGGAAGAGGATTCCGAGGGGAACACCCTTCTCGCTGAGGTTGAACTTCACCTCGAGCCTCTCGAAGGCGAAGGAGCCGGTGGCGAAACGTTTGCTGCGCAGCATCTGTGCCAGGTTGTGGAGGGTGATAAGCTGCTCCTTCATGTCGCCGTCACCGGTGTCAATCACCTTCTGGGCATCGGCATAGGAGAAGCGCCTGTCTGACTTAATGACTGTCCGGCCAAACCATTCGTTGACCACGCCGGCTTTGGCATCGAGCTCAAAGACAGCCGAATAGGTCAGCTTGTCCTCCATGGGGTTAAGAGAACAGATGTGGTTGGAGAGACGTTCGGGGAGCATGGGTATTGTGCGGTCCACCAGGTAGACCGAGGTGGCTCTCTCCTCGGCGGTTTTCTCTATTACCGAGCCGGGTCTGACGTAATGGGTTACATCTGCGATGTGCACTCCGACCTCCATGTTGCCGTTGGGCAGTTTTGTGAGGGAGAGGGCATCGTCAAAGTCCTTGGCATCTTCCGGGTCGATAGTGAAGGTGGGTACTTCGCGGAAATCGCGCCTCTCGGCGATGTCTGCCGCGGAAATTGCTGCAGGAATCTTTTCTGCGGCAGCCTCAACCTCGGGTTCGAACCTGTTGGGGAGTCCGAATTCTGCCAGGATGGCATGCATCTCGGTGTCGTTCTCGCCGGGATTACCGAGTACCTCGATAATTTCACCCTGGGGGTTTCGTGAGCGCTGATCCCAGTCCACCAGCCGGGCCACGGCCTTCTGTCCCTGCTTCGCGCCGTTAAGCTTCGAGAGCGGTATGAAGAGGTCGAAGGGCATATTCTTGTTGTCCGGGATGAGGAAGGCGAACTGTTTTGTCAGTTCTATCGTGCCGACGAAGGTGGCTCTTGAACGGGTGATTATCTCAACCACCTCGCCTTCGGGGCGCTTCCCTTTGTGGCGGGCATAGAGGAGGACTTTTACCTGGTCTCCGTGCAGGGCGGTGTTCAGGTTTCGCGCTGCGATAAAGACATCATCTTCACTCTCTTCGCTGATCACGAAGGCGTAACCGAATTTGGTGAGGTCAATGGTGCCGGTGACGTATCCGCCGACGGCCTTAAGCACGTATTTGCCGTGGCCGCGCTCCTCGGCCATGCCGTCCTTCTTCATCCTGAGGAGTGCCTCGGTGAGGGCCCGCTTCTCCTCCTTCTCAGTGAAGCGGAGCTTGGCGGCTATCTGCTTGTAGTTTAACGGTTGTCTTGGATTGTTTGCCATCGCCTTGACGATGAGCTCAATAAGTTTCTTCTGGTCGATCCCGGCTTTTTCGGGTGGTTTTTTTCTTGACATTATAGCTGTGTTTTGCAATTGTAAAGATAGGCCGAAATTGGCTATCTTTGAGTTGATTGTACGATTATGATTTCATTATCTTCCATTCCCTCTCATTCACCGTCAGTGGTTTACCGCAGGATCAATGATGAGTATCTGCTTATACCGCTGACCGGTAATATTGCCGACATGGATTCACTGTACAGGCTTACCGAGACCGGTGCTTTTATATGGGAGTTGATTGACGGAGAGCGAGCCATCAGTGATATAACGTCAAAGATAGCCGAAGAGTTCGATGTGGAGCCGGATCTTGCTGAAAAAGATGCCCTGGAGTTTTTCAGGGAGATACAGGAATTCCTTCATTTCAGGGAGTTGTGACTGTTGATCTTGTCATAGCCGGGAGGCGGATCCGCCTCTGTTCACGGGAGGGGGTTTCCCTGCTTCCCGATGAGCGTTTCAGGGCGTTTACGGTACCGGTCAACCCACTGAATGATCTGATTATGAGTTCGCTGCCCGGCATCTCTGCTGATGCTGACCCCGGACTTATCGATGCCGGTCTGCCCCTGTCACCTCTTGAGCCTGATCCTGATCTTTGTGTTGAGGTTGACCCCGGACCGGGGGAGATACCTGCTTCGGCAGCGAAAGTCTTTGATGCACGGCTGATGGAAGAGGTTCCCGGCGGGGTGATAAATACCGGCGAGCCATTCTGGGAGATCTGTTCCGGCGAAGATGTGACATATGCGCGGGTTTTCCTGAAGGAGCCGGAGAGGATTGCCATGCTGGTGATGCCGCGTGGCGCAAAGCGATGGCAGATATTTGCCGGCGGAGATGCTAAGCCGTCGGCTTCACCGGAGCGCGATAGGTACCGGAAGGGTCGGGAGCAAGATGATGACTCAACCGTGACAGTCAATCCGCTTCCCTATCCCCTCGACGGGCTGCTCTTGTATTTCCTTTTCTCGCTGGGTGGCGACATAATGATCCACGGCTCTGGAATGGTCTCCGACGGCAGGGGCTGGCTCTTCACGGGCCGGTCGGGCAGCGGCAAGACAACAATGGCACGCATCTTTGACGGTGCGGGCGACAGGGTCATACATGACGACAGGCTTGTGCTCCGCCGCGAGACAACCGGATGGGTGATGCACAACACGCCGGTTTACAGAAATGATGAACCGCGTTCCGCTTTGCTGGAGCATTTATGGATCATCAGGCACGGCACGGCCAACGTTTCGGAGCCTGTTGCCGGGGCGGAGGCGGTGGCGATGATTCTTGCCAACTCCATCCAGCAGAACTGGAACAGGGAGGCGGCGGCCAGGCTGGCTGCTGCTGCGGACGACCTGGCGGCCTCGGTGAAGGTGAGCCGGCTGTCGTTTGTGCCGGACGGTACCATTCGCGATTATCTCCTTCTTCGCTCGACTACTGATAAGTCCCTTGCTGCCGGTGCCGTGCTCTCGATGCTTGATGAGGGGCGTTCCGTCACCGTCACTGCCGGCGGGTACAGCATGTGGCCTGCTATCAGGCCGGGCGATGCGGTGGTGATTGATCCGATTGGTACAAGGATTCCGGAGATTGGTGAAATAGTTGCGTTGAAACGCGACGGAGGGTATGTGATACACAGGGTAACAGGAGTGACAGCCGGCAAGGATGCAACCAACATTCGCACACAGGGTGATGGCGTTACCCGTGAAGATGAACCGGCTGATGCCGGGATGATAGCCGGAGTTGTAAGATCAGTGGTACGGTCCGGCAGGCAGCATCAAGCGCCCCCCTTACATCTTCCGAGGTGGATCAACCGTCTGGCGGCTGCGGTTGCCGGGTGGATGAGGGGGTAGCCGCGCAGTTACAATTCTTCAACCCCTACGGGGCAGGGTCTGGAAACCCTCACCGCTGCCTACTGCCTATTGCCTGCTGCCAGACCTGAGATTTTCATTTATCATCGCTTTAAGGTACTTTTGCTGAAACAAAACCGTCAGACATTGAAAAGATCTGTAAGAGAGGCACTGGCTGAGAGAATACTGGTCCTTGACGGCGCCATGGGGACGATGATACAGCGTCACCGGCTGACCGAGGAGCAATATCGCGGCACTCAGTATGCCAGCCATCCGCAGTCGCTGAAGGGCAACAACGACCTGCTGTCGCTGACACAACCCGGCATAATCAGAGACATTCACCTGAGCTACCTGAGGGCCGGTGCTGACATTATCAGCACCAACACCTTCAATGCAAACAGGATATCCATGGCTGACTATGCCATGGAATCCCACGTATACGAGATGAACGTCGCCGCCGCCCGGCTGGCACAGGAGGCCGTGACAAGGCACCGCAATGAAACGGGACGTGAAGCCTGGGTGGCAGGATCGGTTGGCCCCACCAACCGCACCGCATCAATGTCGCCCGATGTCAACGACCCCGGCGCACGCACGGTAACCTTTGAAGATCTTGCTGAATCATACGGTGAGCAGGTCAGGGGACTAATCGATGGCGGTGTGGATATCCTTCTGGTAGAGACGGTCTTCGACGGTCTTAACGCCAAGGCAGCACTCTTCGCCATAAGCGGGATCCTTGAAGAGACGGGCCTTGACATACCCGTTATGGTTTCCGGCACTATTACCGACGCCAGCGGACGTACACTGACGGGACAGACCCTGGAGGCGTTCCTGATAACCATGTCGCACTACCCGCTGCTGAGCATCGGGCTGAATTGCGCCCTGGGTGCAGAGCAGCTCAGACCGTTCATCGAGGAGCTCTCGGCAAAAGCCCCCTTCTTCGTCTCGGCACACCCCAATGCCGGGCTGCCAAACCAGTTCGCGGAGTATGACCAGTCGCCCGACTATATGGGCAACATAATAAATAATTTCCTGCAGAATGGTTGGGTCAATATCATCGGCGGCTGCTGCGGCACCACCCCGGATCATATCCGCATCATAGCCTCACAGGCCCTGGGCAGGAAACCGAGATCAGTACCCGGGAAGAGACATCTCACGGCGCTGGCAGGCCTCGAGCCGCTGGTGATTCGTCCTGATACCAACTTTATAAATATCGGTGAGCGGACCAACGTAGCCGGCTCTATAAAATTTGCCAGGCTGATACGGGAGGGCAACTTCGCGGCAGCGCTGGACGTGGCACGCGACCAGGTGGATGGCGGCGCACAGGTTATAGACATCTGCATGGACGATGCCATGATCGACGGAGCAGCCACGATGAAGAGGTTCATAAACATCCTGATGAGTGAGCCTGATATTGCTAAGCTGCCCATCATGGTCGATTCTTCCAAGTGGGAGGTGCTTGAGGCCGGGCTGCAGTGCATCCAGGGCAAGCCGGTGGTCAATTCAATCAGCCTGAAAGAGGGTGAGGAGGACTTCCTGAAGAAGGCGCGGCTGGTGAGACGCTATGGCGCAGCAGCAGTTGTGATGCTCTTTGACGAGCGCGGTCAGGCAGACACCTTCGAAAGGAGAAAAGAGGTGGCGGACAGATCGTACCGGCTGCTTACAGAGAAGGCCGGCTTCCCGCCGGAAGACATCTTCATTGATCCCAACGTGCTGGCCATCGCCACAGGCATAGAGGAGCACAACAACTATGCGGTGGACTACATAAAGTGCACCGAATACATCAAGGCCAGCCTGCCGTATGCGAGGGTGAGCGGCGGGGTGAGCAACCTCTCGTTCTCATTCCGGGGCAATGACCCGGTGAGGGAGGCGATGCACTCCGTCTTCCTCTATCATGCAATAAGGGCAGGTATGGACATGGGTATTGTCAACCCCGGGTTGCTGAAGGTTTACACTTCAATAGAACCCAACCTGCTTCAGCTGACGGAGGATGTGGTGCTCAACCGCCGGAAGGATGCCACCGACAGGCTGCTGCAGTATGCCTCGGGGATCAAAGGTACGAAGCAGGAGGAGGGGACGAAGCACCTTGAATGGCGTGACGGCGATGTAGTCAGTCGTATTAAACATGCGCTTGTAAACGGAATAGACACCTTCATTGAGGATGACGTAGAGGAGGCACGACCGCAGTATGACAGGGCCCTTCGTGTGATAGAGGGTCCGCTGATGGACGGGATGAACGAGGTGGGCGACCTGTTCGGGTCGGGACGGATGTTCCTGCCGCAGGTGGTTAAGAGCGCCAGGGTGATGAAGAAGGCCGTGGCACGCCTGACACCGCATATCGAGGCGGAGATGAAGAGCGGCGAGGCATCCTCCGCAGGCAAGGTGCTCCTGGCCACTGTCAAGGGCGACGTGCATGACATCGGTAAGAATATTGTGGGAGTGATTCTCTCGTGCAACAACTACGAGGTGATTGACCTCGGGGTGATGGTCCCTGCGGAAAAAATACTTGATACGGCCGTCAAGGAGAATGTCGACTTTATCGGGCTGTCGGGACTGATAACCCCCTCGCTTGAGGAGATGGTGCATATAGCATCGCTGATGGAGGAGCGCGGCATGAAGACGCCACTGCTGATCGGCGGGGCAACAACCTCGGAGATACATACTGCGGTCAGGATTGCTCCTGTATATTCCTTTAGCGCTGTATACGTTAAAGATGCATCACGTGCCGTCCCGGTGATGTCGGGACTGGTGGCGCCGGACGGCTCTCTCGGCAGATCGCTGAAGGAGAAGTATGAGAAGCTGCGCAGGGATCATGAGGCATCGCGCAGGGAGAAGAGGCTTGTCACGCTGGCGGCCGCCAGGCAGAATGGTCAACGCACGTTGACCCCGATGCCGCCGCCGGCAATGCCGGGAGTGATCAACTCAGGGCCCGTCAGCCTGAGGACACTGGCAGAGTATATCGACTGGACATTCTTCTTCTTTGCCTGGAAGATCAACGGCAAGTACCCGGAGATATTCAATGATCCTGTCAAGGGGGCAGAGGCGAAGAAGCTGTATGATGACGCCCTCGCGATGATAGAGCGCATCATCGGTGAAGAGCTTCTTGTTGCTGAAGCGCTTTCGGGGATCTTCCCGGCTGAGCGCCACGGTGATGATGTGAAGTTGATTCCCGGTGCAGGCGGCAACGGTTCCGGTTCCGGCTCTAACACAGATACCGGCGAGGCCTGGCTTCGCTTCCTGCGCAACCAGGAGGAGAAGGAGCCGGGGCACCATAACCTCTGCCTGGCTGATTTCGTGGCAGAAAAGGATGACCACGCCGGTCTCTTCGTGGTGACAGTGAAGACCGTGGAGCAGCTGCCGGAAGGCATTGCCGGGGATGATTACAACACAATAATGCTGAGGATCCTCGCGGATCGCTTTGCGGAAGCCGCCGCTGAGTGGCTGCACCGCGAGATGCGCGTGAACCACTGGGGCTATGCTGCAGGCGAGCAGCTCACTGCGGCCGAGATGTTCAAGGTGAAATATCAGGGCATAAGGCCGGCGCCGGGCTATCCCGCATGCCCGGATCACACCGGCAAGCAGGTGATATTTGACCTCCTCGGGGCGACAGAGCGGATTGGAGTAACGCTGACGGAAAGTTTTGTGATGGTGCCGGTTTCATCAGTGTGCGGTTATATATTTGCATCGCCCGGATCATCCTATTTCAATGTGGGCACAATAGGCAGGGACCAGCTTGAGGACTACGCCGCCAGGTGCGGCATGACCGTTGAGGAGGCTGCAAGATGGCTTGCCCCGAATCTTTAAATTTGTCAGATGAAAGGACCGAACGTAATTGATCTCATAAACAGCTCGAAGAAGCCTCTCTTTACCTTTGAACTGCTGCCACCTCTTAAGGGGCACAGCATAGATCGGATCTATCACACCATTGAGGGGCTGCTGGAGTACGAGCCGGCATATATAAATTTCACATCCCACCGTAACGAGGTGGTGCTGACCGAGAGGCCCGACGGCCTGCTGGAGAAGCGCACCACCCGCAAGCGCCCGGGCACGATAGCCCTTGCCGCCGCGGTGAAGTACAAGTACAACGTCAATGTTGTGCCGCACATACTCTGCGGCGGGTTCTCAAAGGAGGAGACAGAGAACGCCCTGATAGAGATGAACTTCCTGGGTATCAATGATGTGCTTGCCCTTCGAGGTGATCCTCCCAAGGGCAGTCGCGTCTTCATCCCGGATCCCGGAGGCCACCGGAACACCAGCGAGCTGGTTCAGCAGATATCCGACATGAACCGCGGCCATTACCTCGATCCCGATCTGAAAAACACTGCACCTACCTCATTCTGTATCGGTGTTGCCGGTTACCCCGAGAAGCACTTCGAGGCGCCCAACCTGAAGAGTGACATGGTCAATCTGAAGCGGAAGGTGGATGCCGGGGCGTGTTACATCGTCACGCAGATGTTTTTCGACAATGAGAAATTCTATGCCTTCCGTGATGCACTGCGCGCCATGGGGGTGACTGTGCCGCTCATACCTGGCATCAAGCCTGTTTCGGCGATGACCGATGTGAACCTTCTGCCGCAGACCTTTCATATTGATATGCCCGAGGAGCTTGTGCACGCTCTCTCGAAATGCCACACCGACGATGAGGCGCGGGAAGTTGGCATAGAGTGGGCAACCGCGCAGAGCCGTGACCTCCTTAAAAACGAAGTGCCGGGGATACATTACTATACCCTCGGCAGATCGGATAATATTGCACGGATTGTCAAATCCTCATTTTAGAGGCTGAAGATCCACCCGGCACGTGGAACCGGTCATTCAGTCTACAGTCCGAACTCCTTTTTAATGGCGCTGACCTTGTTAAGCTCCTCCCACTTGAAGAGATCAACTTTGATCTTCTTGTCCGGCTTTCCGTTGGCTGACCTGAACGTCTTCTCAACTGTCTGTGGCTTGCGTCCCATGTGTCCGTAAGCGGCCGTCTCCTGGTAAATCGGTTTGCGAAGCCCATACTCCTTCTCTATCATCGCAGGGCGAAGATCAAACATCTTCCCGATGATCTTTGCGATATCACCGTCGCTCTGCTTCACCTTCGATGTGCCGAAGGTGTTCACGAAGATACCGACCGGCTCAGCGACGCCGATGGCGTAGGATACCTGGACGAGCATCTCGCGGGCGACGCCGGCGGCAACCATGTTCTTCGCTATGTGACGCACTGCATATGCTGCCGAACGGTCCACTTTAGAGGGGTCCTTGCCTGAGAAGGCGCCGCCGCCGTGGGCACCACGTCCGCCGTATGTGTCAACGATGATCTTGCGTCCCGTCAGGCCGCTGTCGCCGTGAGGCCCTCCGATGACGAATTTGCCGGTAGGATTGACATGATATTTGATCTTACCGTCAAAGAGCGTCTGTACCTCCTTGCCAAACTGTGCCTTAACCCTGGGGACTAGGATATTTATCACATCCTTTTTGATTGTTTCCAGCATCTTCTTCTCGTCTTTGTCGAAATCGTCATGCTGGGTGGAAACGACTATTGTATGCACCCTTTTAGGTGTACCGTTGTCATTGTACTCGATGGTAACCTGTGACTTGGAGTCGGGCCTGAGGTATTTCATCTTTTTACCCTCGCGACGTATCTCCGCGAGCTGGTAGACCAGCTCGTGAGCAATGTCGAGTGAGAGAGGGAGAAAGTTTTCGGTCTCGTCAATTGCATAACCGAACATCATCCCCTGGTCGCCTGCCCCCTGGTCCTCCTTCTTCTTACGGACGACGCCCTGGTTGATGTCGGGCGACTGTTCATGGATTGCAGAGAAGATACCGCAGGAGTTTCCGTCGAACATATATTCGGCCCTGGTGTAGCCGATTTTGTTGATGACATCCCTGATTATGTTCTGCACGTCAATATAGGTCTGTGTTCTGACCTCACCTGCAACCACCACCTGTCCGGTTGTGACGAGGGTTTCGCATGCGACTTTCGATTCCGGGTCCCATGCCAGGAAGTTGTCAAGCAGTGCGTCGGAGATCTGGTCGGCTACCTTGTCAGGGTGGCCTTCGGATACGGATTCTGAAGTAAATAAATAGCTCATCTGTTAATTTTTTAAGTTTAACAATGGCAGGGACGGATTGTTGGCAAAGCAGCGGTAGGATACCGGTTTAGCATTTTTTTCCGTGGTTGCAATCAGCGCAAATCTGTCCACCTGTCTTATAACGGGGCAAAGATAATTAAAATTTGCGAATTGCGAATTGCGAATTGGTCGTTAGCCATACAGAATTGCAGATCAGGCAATAGGCAATAGGCAATAGTGTGATGGCTGCAGACCAATATCCAATTGACGATATTTTCTGCTGACTGAAGACTGGAGACTGCCGACTGGAGACTGAGGCCTACCTGCCCGTCAGCTGCCTGAATGTCTCCTCCAGGCGGGCGCCGGCGAGAGAGGAGATCTGGTCAATGGGACCGTCAGCAACCACCCGGCCATGATCAATTATGATGACACGGCTGCAGATGGCTTCAACCTCCTGCATGATATGTGTTGAGAGCATCACCGTCTTTTCCTTGCCGGCATCAGAGATAAGGTTGCGTATCTCAATAATCTGGTTGGGATCGAGCCCGGTTGTTGCCTCATCGAGGATCAGAACCTGCGGGTCATGGATCAGTGCCTGCGCAAGTCCCACTCGCTGCCGGTAACCCTTCGAGAGAGCACCTATCTTCTTTCCCTGCTCGGGAACCAGACCGGTACGTTCAATAACTGAGTCAACCGCCTCGCGACTTCTTTTACCCAGCGCATAGATATCTGCCACGTAACCCAGATACTCCCTGACATACATGTCAAGATAGATCGGGTTGTTTTCAGGCAGGTAACCGATGAAACGCCTCATCTCCCTGGCGGACGGACCGGCGGGCAGACCGCATACGGTCACCTGTCCTGAGTCGGCCGGAAAGAAACCGGTAATGATCTTCATCATCGTCGACTTGCCTGCCCCGTTGGGACCGATGAATCCCACTATCTCTCCTGCCGGGATCGAAAAGGAGACATCGTCCAGGGCCTTCTGAGACCCGTAGTTCTTGGTGACGTTGCTGACAACAATAGACATCTGGGAGTTGCGATTTGCGAATTGCGATGTGCGAACTGGGGTTTGCGAATTGCGTTTTAAACAGATATTAATTCGGAGATCGCAAATCCCAAAATCGTAAATTCTAGCCGTACATGAATTGTCCGATGTTCGCAAAGGCCGAGGAGGGATTCACGCAACATACCGGTATTTTGGAGCTGTTGGCAATGATGTACTGCTCCTTAGCACCCCAGACATAGTCGGCAAACGTGATATCCTTCGTGGTCATTATGAGGAGCAGGTCTGCCTTCATCTCCTGCGCAATCTCAAGAGCGCGTTCACCCAGCTTGTCAGCCAGCTCTTCGCGTATCTCATACTCGATATTGTTCTGTATCAGCATCCTCACCGTATAGTTGAGGTTGAGATTGGTCTTTTTGGCCAGCGAGTCGTCCTTGCGTACAGCCTTTATGATATGGATCTTGGAGTCGAAATATTTTCCCATGAAGATGGCCATGGCGAGTTTTTCCTTCTCTTCCGAACGGAAATCGACCGGGAACACGATGTCATGGTATCTGTCATTGTCATTAGGCGGGGCCTGCACTACAATGTAAGGTACCTTGGACCTGGCTATCACCTTTAGCGCCCAGCTGCCGGTAAATTTCTGCATACCGCTGATGCCATGGGTCCCCATCACTACCAGTGAGGCTTTGCGGTCATTTACAAATTCAGGGATCTGCTTGAAAATTGTTCCCCTGGCAACATGGGTCTTAACCTTTATGCCGAAGTGGCGCTCAACCTCTGCCCCCCTGTTTTCCATGGCCGCCTGCTTGGCTTTCATGCCTCCGTCAGTGGTAATCTTCTCCACTACGTGCAGCAGGCAGATGTCGTTCCGCGTCTGGCGCGATATCTTAATTGCGTGCTGCAATGCATGTTCAGTCACCGGTGTGAAATCCCATGGAACCACAATGATCTTGCTGTCGACTTCCATAATGTAAACGTTTTCAGTTAGAAAAGTAAAATTACCCTTTTTGCCCGACAAATTCAAGAGGGCATATATCCAAAGAGTAACGCCGGCACTGCATGAAAAATTGCGTTTGTGCACAAAAACAGTGCCATTTGCCGGAGGATCTTTCGGCCGAGAGGAACAAAATGCTATTTTTGCCAATACAATGCTATAACCATTTATGAAGAGGAAAAGAGTTAAGGAACTGCTTGCCGGAAATGCCACCGGGGAGAGTGTGCTCGTCAAGGGCTGGGTGAGGACAAAGAGAGAGATAAAGAATGTGGCGTTCGTGGCTCTCAATGACGGTTCAACCATAAACAACATACAGGTTGTAATTGACATCAATGCTTTTCCGGCCGAGCTGCTGAAGGATATAACCACAGGCGCCAGCCTGGCCGTCACAGGCACTCTGCTCCAGTCGCAGGGCAAGGGCCAGAGCGTGGAGATCAATGCATCAGATATAACTCTCTACGGCAAGTGCGACCCTGAGACATACCCTCTTCAGAAGAAGGGCCACTCGATGGAATTTCTCCGGGAGATTGCCCATCTCCGTTTCCGGACCAACACTTTCGGAGCGGTGATGCGCATCCGTCACGCCATGGCATTCGCCGTGCACAAATACTTCAATGACAGGGGTTTCTTTTATCTTCATACCCCTATCATTACCGGAAGCGATGCCGAAGGTGCCGGTGAGATGTTCCATGTAACCACCCTTGACCTTGAGAACCTCCCCCGCACAAAGGAAGGGAAGATTGATTTTGACAGGGATTTCTTCGGGAGACCCACAAACCTGACTGTCTCCGGACAGCTCGAGGGTGAGCTCGGAGCGCTGGCACTGGGAGAGATATATACATTCGGTCCTACTTTCCGCGCAGAGAACTCAAACACCCCGAGGCACCTCGCGGAGTTCTGGATGATAGAGCCGGAGATGGCCTTCTGGGACATCACCGACAATATGGACCTGGGCGAGGATTTTACAAAATATCTCATAAAATACGCTCTCGACAACTGCCGTGAGGACCTGGAGTTCCTCAACAAGATGATTGACAATGCGCTCATTGAAAGGCTTGAGTTCGTGCTGGCCAACAAATATGAGAGGCTGACCTACACTGAAGCCATAAAGATCCTTGAAGCCTCCGGCCGCAAGTGGGAATATGCAGTGGGCTGGGGTCGCGACCTGCAGGCGGAGCATGAGCGTTACCTCGTGGAGACGCACTTCAAAAGACCGGTTATACTTACAGATTACCCCATGAGCATCAAAGCCTTCTATATGAAGCAGAATGATGACGGCAAGACGGTGAGGGCGATGGATGTGCTCTTCCCGGGCATCGGCGAGATTATCGGCGGATCCCAGAGGGAGGAGGAGATGGATAAGCTGACGCGAAGGATTGAGGAGCTGAACCTGCCGCTGAAGGATCTCTGGTGGTATCTCGATACACGAAGATTCGGTACGGTACCGCACTCGGGCTTCGGCCTGGGCTTCGAGCGGCTGATACTCTTCATGACAGGGATGTCAAACATACGTGATGTAATTCCGTTCCCCCGCACCCCGAGGAACGCGGAGTTTTAACGTTCTGAAAAAACGGCTTTATGCTCGACCAGAAACTGCAACAGAAGCTGCTTCAGAAGCTTTCCCCGCAGCAGATCCAGATGATCAAGCTGCTGGAGGTGCCTGCCATGCAGCTCGAGCAGCGGATAAAGAAGGAACTGGAAGAGAATCCCGCCCTCGAGGAGGGTCCTGATGATGAGGAGATACCGGATGAATCCGATGATGAGGATGTTGATGAAGAACAGGCTGAACGTGAACAGGAGGAGTTCGCCCTTGATGACTACCTGAATGACGAGGACATACCGGACTACCGCCTGCAGGTCAACAACACATCAAAGGATGATGAACGCCGTGAAGAGATACCATATGCCTCCGGGGCATCGTTTCACGAGACCCTGATACAGCAGTTCAACATGCGCGTTGACACTGAGCGGGAGGAGATACTGGGTGAATACATTATAGGTAACATCGATGATGACGGCTACCTTCGCCGTGAGGTGGAAAACATGGTTGATGACCTCGCTTTCCTGCAGAACATAACCACCACAGCCGAGGAGCTTAACGCAGTCCTGCAGATAATACAGGACCTCGAACCGGCAGGTGTCGGGGCCCGTGACCTGCGGGAGTGCCTCCTGCTGCAGATATCAAGAAAGGATCAGTCTCATCCCTCCGTGGCACTTACGAAAACGGTACTGACAGACTTCTTCGAGGAGTTCTCCAGGAGACACTATGAGAAGATCATGGCCAGACTGGGCAGGAGTGAGGAGGAGATGAAGGGTGTCATTGACGAGGTACTGAAGCTCAATCCCAAGCCGGGCGGCACTGTCAGCGATCCTTACTCCAAGTCGGCCCAGCATATTATTCCCGATTTCATACTTGAAGAGTCTGACGGCGGACTGGAGCTGAGCCTGAACAACAGGAACATACCGGAGCTGAAGGTAAGCAGGGGTTACAGCGAGATGCTTGAGACCTACTCACGCGACAGGAAAGCAGGGAAGCAAAACAAGGATGCAGTGATGTTCGTCAAGCAGAAGCTTGATGCAGCGCGGTGGTTCATCGATGCCATGCGGCAGAGACAGAACACCCTGCTGCTCACGATGAACGCAATACTTGAATACCAGAAAGAGTACTTCATTGAGGGTGATGACACAAAGCTGAGGCCCATGATCCTGAAGGATGTGGCCGAGATGACAGGGCTTGACATCTCAACAGTCTCGCGGGTGGCAAACAGCAAATACATACAGACCCATTTCGGCATTTATCCGCTTAAGTTCTTCTTTTCCGAGGGTATGCAGACTGACGCCGGCGACGAGGTTTCCACGCGTGAGATCAAGCGTATACTGCAGGAATGCCTCAACAATGAGGACAAGCGCAGGCCGCTGACTGACGAGAAGCTGACAGAGATACTGCAGGAAAAGGGTTACCAGATCGCCCGCCGCACGGTGGCAAAATACAGGGAGCAGCTGAACATACCGGTTGCAAGGATGAGGAAGGAGATAAAATGAGTGAGGGGATGAATGATCTGCCGGATGAAGTCCGGGGAGA
>JAVEZX010000054.1:0-15253 GCA_034002785.1 Bacteroidales bacterium | reverse complement strand
CTGCAATCACGGGATTTGAGAAAGTATCCTTGTCCAGCTTCTTGCACCATCCGCACCAGTCGGTGTATGCATCAACAAACATGGGCCTTGGGCTTTTCTGGGCCAGGGCGACGGCTTCTTCAATTGAATACCATTTCACGGGAGCATTCTGGGCTGATGCCAGCAGTGCCGGGATTACAAGCATTAATATAATTATCAGTTTCTTCATATCTGTTATTAACTATAATCGGTTCAACGTTTTAATTATTAGCGCACAAATTTAATGATTAAGATCAATAACCAAAATTATGCCACAAAGTTCAGGGCGCATGTTTTATGACTCAAATATTGGAATGTTTTTTTTATACATTTACGCACCATGTAATCTTTATTAAATACTAACTCTGAAAATGGAAAAAATTAGAAAGACCCTTGCCGAATCGAAGGTGGCCAGATGGACTGCCCTTGGGGTTGTGGCATTTACGATGCTTTGCGGTTATTATCTGACTGATGTGATGGCACCCCTCAAGACGATGCTGGAGCAGCAGCTCTCATGGTCAAGCAGTGAGTACGGAACCTTCACCGGTGCCTATGGCTGGTTCAATGTGTTTCTTATTATGCTAATCCTTGGTGGCATCATCCTTGACAAGATGGGTGTCCGTTTCACCGGAAAGATGGCGACTCTTCTCATGGTGATAGGAACCGCAATCAAGTACTGGGCTGTATCAACCAACATGCTTGACGGTCAGATGTTTCTGGGCATGAAGACGCAGGTGCTGGTTGCCAGTCTTGGTTTTGCGACCTTTGGCGTGGGTGTTGAGACAGCAGGTATTACTGTATCGAAAATTATTGTCAAGTGGTTCAGGGGTAAGGAACTGGCGCTTGCGATGGGCCTCGAGATGGCTACGGCAAGGCTTGGAACCATGCTTGCACTCCAGACCTCGGCGCCTCTTGCCAAGGCAATGGGACATGTCTCTATGCCTATCCTGATGGCGCTGATTCTTCTGTGCATAGGCATGATAGCATTCTTTATCTACTGCGGGATGGACAAGAAGCTCGACGCATCAATCGCTGAGGCAGACAAGGACCTTGTGCAGGAGCCGGAGGAGAGCTTCAAGCTAAAGGATATCGCATTCATCCTCAAAAACAAGGGCTGGTGGTATATCGCAATTCTGTGCGTTCTCTTCTACTCGGCTGTCTTTCCGTTCCTTAAATATGCTTCTGACCTGATGGTCAATAAATTTGGAGTTGATCCGGCAACGGCAGGGATAATACCTTCACTGCTTCCCCTCGGCACAATGGTGCTGACGCCATTCTTCGGAAACCTGTATGACAGGAAGGGGAAGGGAGCGACTATCATGATTATCGGAGCTGTTCTTCTCATATTTGTTCATGCAATGTTCTCGGTACCCTTCCTGAACAAGCCGTATCAGGCCGTTATCCTGATAATCATCCTGGGTATCGGATTCTCGCTGGTGCCATCGGCCATGTGGCCATCGGTGCCCAAGATAATACCTATGAAGCAGCTGGGGACAGCGTATGCTCTCATCTTCTGGGTACAGAACTGGGGACTTATGGGTGTTCCGATGCTTATCGGCTGGGTGCTTGACAAGTACTGCATCACGGGGTCACGCATGATTGACGGCATCTCGGTACCAACATACAACTACCAGATACCAATGATGATATTCACATCTCTCGGAATACTTGCCATTATCTTTGGCTTCCTTCTCAAGGCAGAGGACAAGAAGAAGGGTTATGGCCTTGAGATGCCAAACATTGTAAAGGAATAATCAATACCAGATAGTTATGAGTGAAATAACAAAACTTGAACCGAAGCTTCTGTGGAAATATTTCTATGAAATAACACAGATCCCGCGTCCCTCCAAGAAGGAGCACAGGATGACGGAGTACATGAAAAATTTCGGTAAGGAGCATGGTCTTGAGACCATCGTTGACAAAACCGGCAACGTGATCATCCGCAAGCCTGCCACAAAGGGCATGGAGAACCGCAAGGGAATTATTCTTCAGGCTCACCTCGATATGGTGCCACAGAAGAACTCTGACAAGAAGTTTGACTTCGAGAAGGATCCCATTGAGACCTGGATTGACCAGGGATGGGTAAAGGCGAAGGGAACCACCCTGGGCGCTGACAACGGTATGGGTGTGGCTGCCGCCATGGCAGTCCTTACCGATCCCAAACTGTCGCACGGACCCGTCGAGGCACTTTTTACCGTTGATGAGGAGACCGGCATGACAGGCGCCAAGAACCTGAAGAAGGGGATACTCAAGGGCGAGATCCTCGTGAATATGGATTCTGAGGACGAAGGCGAGCTCTATGTAGGCTGTGCCGGCGGTATAGACGTTGGTGCAACCCGCAGTTACAAACAGGAGAAAACCCCGGAAGGTGTGACAGCCTATAAGCTTAGCCTCAAGGGACTCAGAGGCGGACACTCCGGACTTGATATCCATCTTGGAAAGGCAAATGCCAATAAGTTGATGTTCAGATTTTTCCAGCAGGCTGAGCACGACTTCGGAATGCGTATCGCCGAATTTACAGGAGGTGACCTGCGCAATGCCATCCCGCGTGAATCCTTTGCAACAATAATTGTTCCCACAATTAAAAAGGCACAGTTTGAAAAGTTCATGAAGGGTTATGAGAAGATGTACAGGACCGAGTTCAAGGAGGTGGATCCTGACATCAAGCTTATCTTCAAGGAGACAGAAGCTCCGGCAAAAGTGATGAATGAGGCTGACCAGTACCGTATCATCAGAGGTGTATATGTATGCCCCAGCGGAGTACAGAGGATGAGTGCCAGCATGCCTGGTGTGGTTGAAACATCAAATAACCTCTCCATCGTCAGGATAGGAAGCGGCAAGTTTGAAGCCTTTTGCCTCTGCAGGAGCTCGGTTGAGACAGCCAAGGAAGCCACGGCATGGAAGATTGCTGCTGGATTTCAGCTTGCAGGCTGCGATGTGGAACTGTCAGGCAACTATCCCGGATGGAAGCCGAATATGGACAGCGCAATCCTGGTGACAATGAAGGAGACATATAATAAGCTCTACGGCAAGGTGCCAGAGATCAAGGCTATTCATGCCGGCCTCGAATGCGGTATCATTATGGGCGTCTATCCGAAGCTTGATTCGATCAGCTTTGGTCCGACGATCCGCTATCCGCACAGCCCGGATGAGAAGGTCGAGATTGAATCTGTTGGCAAGTTCTGGAACTTCCTGACAGCCACGCTGAAGAACGCCCCTAAGGCGTAGGGGAATCTGAGCCTGCCATGCAGGTAATAGAACAAAGAGGGGATCCCGGACAGGGGTCCCCTCTGTTTCATTACGGACCGGTAAGGTTATCTGACGGTTATCTCCGCAAGGATATCATCCTTCATTACATTCTGACCTGCTCTTACCCCTATCCTGGTGATGGTGCCGCTGACGACGGACTGTATCTCGTTCTGCATCTTCATCGCCTCCAGTATCACCAATGCTTCGCCCCGGACCACTTCTGCCCCTTCACGTACCAGCACATCGATTATCTTGCCCGGCATGGGTGCGCTTACTACCAGGTTCTTTTTCCCTGATTTACCTGTCCCGAGAACCTTCTTGCGCTGCATGGAGACAGGTGTCTCGACAGTAAAGGTATGGCTGATGTCATTAAAAAGTATCTCGTACCTGTTTTGCTTGGTACGTACTATTTCAACAGGATATCGTCTGTTCTTCCAGAGGATGTGCACCCCGTACTTTTCATCCTCGCGCAGTTCAACCGTATAGTCGCGTCCGTTCACCCTGATAACATTCTTCAGGGGCAGGCTGAATGCAAACTTTTGTCCCTCACCTGAGAGGGCGTACAGTTTTTTTATTGCTGGTCTTTCTGGTGTCATATCGCAGTATTAAAACTGTGTGAGTCTCTTTCTCAGCAGCCAGGGAGTGAGCTCCCTGCTCTGGTCAAAGTTAATGCCGGCCTTTTTTTCGGAGAGATTCTCCTCTGCGAAGAGCTTGGTGGCTATCCATGCCGCTATGGTTTCTTCGTATTCGCTGTTGGTGTGGAACTTGTCGAGGTCCTTTTCGATGAAGGCGGTTGTGAAAGTGCCGGCCTGGAAGATAGGATTGCGCATCAGCATCCTGAAGAAGGGAAGGGTGGTCTTGGTGCCTTTGATCCATACCTTGTCAAGAGCGAGCTTGGCATTGATTACAGCCTCATGCCGGGTACTGCCGGTCACTATCAGTTTGGCTATCATTGAATCGTACGATGCCACTATTGACGAGCCGGCCCTTACGCCGGTATCAACCCTGATCTCAGGCCCTTCGGGGAAGCTGATTTTTTCAATTCTTCCCGGCGCAGGGGCGAAGCCGGCCTGCACATCCTCGGCGTTGATGCGGCACTCGATAGCCCAGCCGGTGAGCCTGACATCTTCCTGTCTGATTTGAAGCTCTTCGCCTGATGCAATGCGTATTTGCTGTTCAATGAGATCGATACCTGTTATCATCTCGGTGACCGGATGCTCCACCTGGATACGGGTGTTCATCTCCATGAAGTAGAAGTTGCGGTCGGAGTCGAGCAGGAACTCCACTGTGCCTGCCGAATAATATCCCACCGCACTCGCAATCCTGACAGCAGTCTCACCCATCGTAGCCCTGAGCTCCTCATCCAGGGCAGGGGAGGGTGCCTCCTCAAGCAGCTTCTGATGCTTGCGCTGTATTGAACACTCCCTCTCCCCGAGGTGGATAATATTGCCGTGTGTATCACCCAGTATCTGAAACTCAATATGTTTGGGATTTTCGATATACTTTTCTATGAAGACGCTGGGGTCATTGAAGGCCTTTTCGGCCTCCCTGCTGGCCAGGACGAACATCTTTTCCATCTCTGACTCCTGCCTCACGATGCGCATGCCGCGTCCGCCACCGCCCGAGGCTGCCTTGATGATTACCGGGTAGCCTATCCTGGCTGCCTGTCTTACAGCTTCATCCTCGTTGGCGACGCTGCCGGCTGAACCCATGGCCATTGGTATTTTATGGCGCAGGGCGATCTGACGGGCTACGGGCTTGTTGCCCATCTTGTAGATGGCGTCAGGCGAGGGCCCGATAAAGATGATTTTGTTGTCGCGACATTTCTCTGCGAAATATGCGTTCTCGGCAAGAAATCCGTACCCGGGATGGAGTGCGTCGCAATTTGTCTTCAGTGCAATGCCGATCAGTTTCTCCACGTCGAGGAAGACGGGTATCTCTGCCAGTTCGTCATCCTCTTCGTGGATGATGTCGGCATAGGTGAGGTACATGGCGTCGGGTTCAATCTGTGTCCGTACGGCTACGCATTCGATTCCCATTGTCCGTGCCGTGCGCATGATCCTGACGGCTATTTCGCCGCGGTTCGCTATTAATATGCGGGTGATTCTGGTCATATGCAATATTACAATTCTTGATCCCCTACGGGGAGTTTAAATTTTCGGTCTTCTTTCACAAATCCAAACGCCATACGGCCATTTTCTTAATTCGCAATTCGGAAATCGCAAATCGCACATCTGCATTGCCTATAGCGGCATATTCCCGTGCTTCCGCGATGGCACCTTCACGCTCTTGTTGCCCAGGGCCGTGAAGGCGGAGAGCAGTTTGGCGCGGGTGTATGCCGGGTCAATGACCTCATCTATATAACCCTTCTCATCGGCAATGAACGGGTTGGCAACCTTCTCGCGGTATTTTTTTACAAGGTCCTTCTTCAGAGCTGCCGGATCCCCGGCTTCAGCAAGTTCTCTACGATAGAGGATGGCAACAGCACCGTCGGGACCCATCACCGCAATCTCTGCCGAGGGCCATGCGAAGTTGAAATCGCCTCCCATTCCCTTGCTGTTCATCACGATATATGCGCCGCCGTATGCCTTGCGCAGTATCACCGTGATGCGCGGCACGGTGGCCTCGGCGTAGGCGAAGAGCAACTTGGCCCCGTGCCTGATGATGCCCGAGTGCTCCTGGTCCTTGCCCGGAAGGAATCCCGGCACATCCTCGAGGGTGAGGAGAGGTATGTTGAAGGCATCGCAGAAACGAATGAAACGGGCTCCCTTTGTCGATGAGTCAATATCCAGTACGCCGGCAAGCACCTTAGGCTGGTTGGCGACGATCCCTATTGTCCTGCCCTCAAGCCGTGCGAAGCCTGTGATTATATTCCCGGCGAAGAGCTCCGATGTCTCGAAGAAGCTGTTGCGGTCAACGATCTGGTTTATCACATCACGGACGTCATAGGCCTTGTTTGGATCATCCGGCACAATGTCACGCAGCTTCGGGTTGAAGTCAGGTGTTTCACCACCTGCAAAATCAGCTACGGGAGGATTCTCGAGGTTGTTTGAGGGCAGATAGGAGAGGAACTTCCTGACGGCGATGATTGTGTTCTCCTCATCGTCATATATCATGTTTGCCACCCCGCTCTTTCGTGCGTGTACCTCGGCACCGCCGAGATCCTCGCTGGTGACCTCCTCGTTCAGTACCTCCCTGACCACGTTGGGGCCGGTGACGAACATATAGCTCGTATGACTGGTCATGAAGACCCAGTCGGTCAGTGCGGGTGCATATACAGCCCCGCCGGCAGCTGGTCCCATGACAACAGAGATCTGTGGTATGATGCCTGACGACTGAATTATATTGTTGAAGATTACTGCATAGCCGTTGAGGCTGGCTATACCCTCCTGTATTCTGGCCCCTCCGGAGTCATTGATGCCGATAAAGGGGGCGCCCATTTTCAGGGCCATCTCCTGTACCTTGGCGATCTTGCGTGCGTGAACGATGCCAAGAGAGCCGCCCATTATGGTGAAGTCCTGCGCGAAGGCAAAGACCAGGCGGCCGTCTATCTTGCCATGCCCGGTGACGACGCCGTCGCCATATGCAAGCTCCACCTTACCGAACTCAACCCCCTGGTCGGAAGGGGTGACATAGGCATCGATCTCCTCGAAAGTGCCCTCATCAAAGAGGAGAGCTATCCGCTCATGAGCTGTAAGCTTACCCTTGGAGTGCTGCTTTCTTATTCGCTCTGCGCTGTACTGTTTCTTCAGTGCCTCTTCTCTGTCGATGAATGATCTGAAATACTTCCCGTTTATATCCATATATGAAATGTTGGCAATAAAAGAGTCTCACGCCGATAAAACGGCATGACAAAAGTCATTATTTTGCCTCTTTTATGCAAATCTATTTTCGAACGAAAACAGATGGCATGCCATTAATGTTTAATAAACAGGCAGATAAAAGTTGAACAAAATTATTTTATATAGGGTTTGATTGCGTCTGCCCAGACCTTGTACGCCTTGTATGAGAGGTGCAGGCCATCGATGCTGTAGCTGCGCGGAAGGTGGTTGTCAGCGTCAGCCATAAGGGTGAACAGGTCGATGTAGGTATAGCCAAACTCTGAGGCCAGTGTTGACAGCTTGCCGTTGAGTTCCATTATTTCAGGCGTTTTGTTTGTATGGTTCTTTGCCATCCCGGTGGCGGGGTTGACAGGGAGCACACTCTGCACATAAACCATGGTTCGCGGCGATTCGTTTCTGATTTGCTCCAGGATTTTCGTGTAGTTGACAATTATCTCATCCGGTGTCATGTTGCGTGACAGGTCGTTGACGCCGATCATGATGAAGAGTTTTTTGGGCTGTAGTTTTGTGATGGCGTCAATGCGGATGAGTATGCCCTCTGTGATATCGGCGCTGATACCCCTGTTGATGCACTTTTTGTTGCCAAGCAGCTCGAACCACTCTGCCCCGTCTGTGATACTGTTACCCAGGAAGACAATCGCGTTCCTGATTTCCGGCAGGTTATCATACATGTCCTTGCTGTGCCACCAATAGGGGGCGAATTTTGAACTGTCAACAGCAGCGGTCTGAGTCTGTGAGTTGATGAAACCGGTTGCACTGATTAATGCTGCAACAAGGAGAACGAATCTTTTCATTTTGCTATGTTTTTGATTATCTGTACCATATTGTCATACTGTGCTTCCATGTCCTGCAGCAGGGTCAGCTGTACCCTGGTGCGTTGCAGGTTGTGGAGCGGGTATCTGATCTTGTAGTAATTGTCACCGTCAATGTAGTCAGTCAGGAACCTGGTGGCCATGATGTATGTCAGCAGCTTCGGTGCAAAGGGAAGGTATTCAATCTCCGTGGGATTCAGTGTATCCCTGGTTTCGGAGATGAATCCCTCAGCGTAACCTCTGTAGATATCTATGTCCATGGATACGGCAGAGAGGTCCTGGCTGTCTTCCTCGGCCCTGTTTGTGGCGGTGCGTATCGCGTCGCCGAAGTCGTAATGCACGTATCCCGGCATCACGGTGTCGAGGTCTATGATCAGCAGTGCCCTGTCATTCAGGTCAAAAAGAATGTTGTTGAATTTTGTGTCGTTGTGGGTTATCCTTAGCGGAATGCGCCCTTCGGCGCCCAGTCTGAGGATTGTTTTCATTTCCTCCTCGCGGCTGGTGATTCCTTCGATCTCACGGCTGACCGATGCCACCCTTCCTGCCGGGTCACGGTTTATCACGTCGTGGAATGTCTCAAGTCGCTTTGCGATATTGTGAAAATCGGGTATAGTTTCATGCAGCGGTTTACCGGGAAGGTCGGCCAGCAGGGCCTGGAATCTGCCTATAATCCGGCCGCCCTCAAAAGCCTTGTGACTACTGTCTACCCGCTCATAGGACCTGTGGTCTGAGATGAAGATGAACATTCGCCAGTACCGTCCTTCGTCATCCGTGATGAATGAACGGCCTGTTTCTGTGGCGGGTATCAGGGTAAGGCACTCCCGCTTCACGTTGCTGCCGGGTATTGCGGCAATTTTTCCGGCGAGGTGGGCTGTCACCCGTTCCATATTCTCCTGCAGGGCGGGTATGTTCTTGAATACGTTGCTGTTAAGTCGTTGCAGAATATAATTGTCGCATGCTTCTTCAGCCGTGACAATCATGTAAGTGTCATGTATATGGCCAGGTCCGAATTGCCTTCCTTCCAGGAAGGATCCTTCTGCGGCGAACCGGCTGAAGATTTTTTGCAGGTCAGGTACCATGCCTGCTATTCTATCTTCCCTTGAGCCTGTAGCCGTGCAGGGAGTAATAAAGGAGGATGAGGTAGGAGGGGAGACATACCCAGTAAGCTGCCTGTGTGCTGAATATGTCAGCCATTTTCCCGTATATGAGAGGAATGATTGCTCCTCCCACGACCGCCATCACCAGCAGGGCGGAGGCGGTCTTTGTGAACCGCCCTACGCCGTTGAGCGCCAGCGGCCACATGGATGGCCATATCAGGGCGTTGGCAAGTCCCAGAAGTGCCACGAATAGCACTGTGACAGGAATTGTGAGGGTTACGGCTTCAAAGGTTACCAGGTCGCGGAAAGGCATCGTTATCTGCTGACCGGCCGGAGCGAATACTGCCCCGAGGGTGAATATTATGCCCAGAATTGCGGAGATACGCAGAGCATTTACCTGTGAGAGTATCTTCGGTATGAGGGCTATCCCGCAGATATATCCGATGATCATTCCAAGCATGGTGAGCGAGGTGAAGTACTTGGCGGATGACATGTCAATGCTCAGCGATTGCCCGTAGCGGATGATAGTATCACCGGCGATGACCTCGACACCCACGTAAAAGAACAGTGCAATGGCTCCCACGATCATATGCGGGAAATGCCAGATGCTTGTCTTGTTCACGTTTGAATCGCCCACGGAAGGCTCCTCTGCGTCGGTATCGACTTCCGGGAGGTGCGCAAAGCGAAGCAGAAGTCCCAATCCGACCAGGATGACTGCCATGATTATGTATGGGTTTATGACACGGGTGGCCAGTTCATCGAGAATACCGGCACGCGCAACGGCATCGGCGGCCTCGGCGAGCTGCCTGTCAAGAACGTGCGAATCCTTCATGATGTGAGCACCCAGGATGATGGGAGCGATGGCTCCTGCAAACTTGTTGGCGATGCCCATCATGCTGATTCGCTTTGCGGCGCTCTCACGGGGACCAATTATGGTGACGTAGGGGTTTGATGCAGTCTGGAGAAGTGCCATGCCGGTGCCCTGAACGAAGAGGCCGAGCAGGAAGATGGGATAGCTCCTGGCAAGTGCGGCAGGGATAAACACAAGCGCTCCGACGGCCATGACCCAGAGGCCGATTGACATGCCATTCTTGAACCCGGTCTTCTTGAGTAATGCCGACGATGGAAGCGACATTACAAAATAGGAGATATAAAAGGCAGTGGTGACGAAATATGCCTGGAAATCAGTCAGTTCACAGGCAGTACGCAGGAAGGGAATGAGTATCCCGTTAAGCCATGTGATAAAACCGAAGATGAAAAAGAAAATGGCAATGACCGTCATGCCAACGATGTAATTTTTGCGGCTCATGGGGGCCGATGCTTCACCTGTCGTCATCTTGTTTCTGGTATGAAATGGTTCTGGTTACTTTAGCCGCAGCTCTTCAAAGGCGGCGGTCCGGCATCAAAACTACTCTTTTTGAAAATAAACTGCAACAACCCCCCACATTAAAAATGGTCCTGCACCTGCTGCCGGCAACCCTTGTCTCCTGCTTGAGGGGGGCGAAACAAAAATGTCACAGGTTAACTCATGTGATGGTCCGCTTCTTTCTTTACAATCTGACCGCGAAATGTTAATTTTGCGGCAGATTACAAAATGATGAAAAACAGAGAGATTATTGAAAGGATAAAGAGCAAGAAGGCCTTTATCAGTGACATGGACGGAGTTATTTACCATGGCAACAAGCTTCTTCCGGGTGTTCCCGAGTTCGTTGAGTGGCTCAAGAAGGAGGGGAAGAAGTTTCTTTTCCTGACTAACTCCAGTGAGAGAACCCCCAAGGAGCTTCAGGAGAAGATGTCGAGGCTGGGGATTGACCTTGAAGAGAATGTTTTTTATACAAGTGCCCTGGCTACGGCTCATTTCATTGCTGCCCAGAGACCCGGGGGAACGGCATATATAATCGGCGAGGCGGGGCTCATTAACGCCATGTATAATGCAGGTTATACGATGAATAATTTCAATCCTGATTATGTGGTTGTGGGGGACACGCGCAGCTACAGCTTCGAGAAGATTGAGCAGGCTGTGAACCTGGTGCTCAAGGGGGCCAAGCTCATCGGGACCAATCCTGATCTTACCGGTCCGGTTGAGAACGGTATCATACCTGCCACCAAGGCACTGATCTCACCGATAGAGCTGGCCACCGGCAGGCAGGCTTATTTTGTGGGCAAGCCGAACCCGCTGATGATGCGTATTGCACTCAAGAAGATCGGCTGTTCCAATGACGAGACGATTATAATCGGCGACCGGATGGATACGGATATAATTGCCGGGATAGAGTCAGAGATTGATACCCTGCTGGTACTGTCGGGCATATCGACCCTGAAATCGGCTGAAAAATTCCCCTACAGGCCTTCATTTGTGCTTGAGGGGGTTGCTGATCTGATTCAGTAATAAGTTTCGTAATAATGAAAAGAATCGCTCTTTCAACAGCAATGCTCGTGCTGCTTCTTATGGCGGTGCAGGCGCAGAAGCCTGTCAGGGTAACGTATAAAAGCATCGTCAACGGCAGGGATATCCCCGGAGGGGCCCGGACAGTGATGGAGAGCAATGGTATCGTTGTACGGATAACGACAACTGACAGGGAGTATGAGCGCCCTCAGATTCCCTCTCCCCGGCAGTCCTCATTCATTGACCTGGCCGGCAAGAGATATCTGCAGGTGGCCGACATGCCGGACGGCTCGCGCATGAGTACGGAGACCCCGTTCAGTGAGCTGCCTGTCGCAGAACTGAGCACTGATACCGAGGTCATTGCCGGGTACAGATGCGTCAGGTCAAGAGTGATTTATTTCTCAAATACAATTGATATCTGGTACACCCGTGATGCCGGAGTGGCCGGAACGCCTGCCCCGGCGATGGGTGTCCCTGAAGGGCTCGTGCTGCGTATTGTGCGCAACGGCAATAACATCACTGAGGCGGAAAGGGTGGAGGTGATGAAGCTTAAGGACATTAGCGTTGCCCTGCCTCAGAGCGAAGGCAGGAGTGTAGACAGGATGACCTTCGAGCATCTGATTCGTGAATCCTTCGTCACAACCGTAACTGTTTTTGACAATGCTGTCATCAACTGGGAAGGGGAGGTGACCAACCAGTCTTTCGGAATGAAAGACACCCTCTATCGCTTTGCGGGAGGGACGGTAATATTGAAAAAAGTATCGCTGCCTGAGGTGCATGACAGCTACAGTCTTTTTGCGGAGGTGACGGAGTACTCGGCCGGGGATGCCTATGACCGCACGGGGACCGTCTTTGTGATACCGCAGGGCGATCCGGTAACCTTTCTTGACGGGTTGACCGCGGGGCACAGCACCCTTCCTGTACATACCGACAGGCACGGGAAGGAGTACAGCGGCGTTGCGGCGAATGAGGACTACAGGCCGCCGGTGGAACTGGTGCGATTCTTTACACCGTTCGGTGTCAGGGGGTTCAATGAACGACGTACTGTCCCGGGTCTTCAATGGCAGGATTCAGCGTTCTATAAACAGGAGATAACAAGGTATCTGCCGCTGCTTCGCGGGGAGGTGTGGATAGGGGCATTCATTGGCAACTATGACAAGGGAGGTCACAGGCTCTCGCTGAGGCTGAAATACTACCCGGAAACCAGGGATCAGGAACCACGTGAATCCGTTAAACAGTGGATCTCTTCGGTTTTCAATACGTTGCCGATACTGGAGATGGCAGGACAGCAGTACGGAACGATGTTCAACGGGGACACGCTGTCAGTCAGTGTGGACATACCGGCAGGGCTGAGATCGCTGAAGATGGTGTTCATTACAACCGGTCACGGCGGCTGGGGCGGTGGTGATGAGTTCAATCCGAAGCTTAACGAGCTGCTGGTTGACGGACGTAGGGTCTGGTCATATGTGCCGTGGAGGAGCGACTGCGGGACATACCGCCGTTTCAATCCCGCCTCCGGCAATTTCTGGAACGGTCTCTCATCATCAGATTACTCCAGGTCAGGCTGGTGCCCGGGATCGGTCTCCGAGCCGCTGATAATTCCTCTTGAGGGTCTGGCACCCGGAAAGCACACCTTCAGCGTCACCGTTCCGCTTGGCAAGCCGGAGGGAGGCAGTTTCTCGCACTGGAATATAAGCGGGGTGCTGACAGGGGCATTCTGATTTGCAGGTGATTCCGCCGGAGGGTGATGCCAGCGCTATCAGTAGGTGCGGGTCATCGTCTGCGGCACTGTCACGATGAAGTCCGCCAGACCATTGTTCTCCTCAGTTAGGCTGCCGATGTCATCCTGCAGGACGGTGGTGATTGTAGCAATTTTGACACCGGGCTTGTAAAGCCTGAGGTAGTGCACTATACCCTGATAATTGTCAGAGTGGTATGCGCCGTTGTAATGAATGAATTTCTTTCCTTCCGAGAGGCTGACAGCAATGAAGTGAGCCATGGTGGCATCCTTTATTGCCTGTGCCTTTGGAAAGTTCAGGTTTGGTTTGCCTCCCATCCCCGGCATGCCGGGCATTGACAGCATATCCTTGTAGCAATTCAGTTCCGGATCATAGGATACCGGAAGCGGCGCAAGGTAACTTTTTGCTTCTGTTGCCAGGCTGTCGAGAACCTCGAATCCGCCTCGTGATACCATCGAGGCATATCTCCGGGGTACGTTTGTTGCGATGAAGGGCAACCTGTTCTCCCTGGCAAACTCAACAAGTGGCTTGTAATCGGTCTTGTAGTTCTTCCAGAGCTTTGCCTCCGCCTCGAACTTGTCAGCCTGGTATTTTGATGCCAGGTATTCATCAAGCAGCAACTGGTTGTCGGCTTCGAACATCTCAGCCCCGAGGATCAGATTGTTTCCGGCCACCATGTGAAGGCCGGCAGTTATCTCAAGCTCAAGCCAGTGCGAGATCGGATTGTCATGCAGTTCGCCGAAAAAGACCACATCGGCGGTGCTGATCTTTTCGATCATCTTCTCATACTTAACGTTTTTGCCTTCGGAATCATACAGTAAATATGCCGGTTTGTCCGATTTGAATGCCAGCGCAATAAGAGCTGCAAAAGAAAGAAGAAGTGTCGTTTTCATTCTTAAAGCCATATATCTGTTATAAATTATCCTCTGTGAAAAATCATGACAAATAAACCGATTATTCCCGGTTTATCCGGCAAATTTCCACGGATAGAACAACAGATCGGCAGAAAGGTTAAGTATTTTACTTCTGAATTGACTCTTGTTTTTTAGACCAGGATGTCAGCGCGGATTTTACATTGTAATCTTTGGCGTACATACAGGCAGTTTTACCCTGCTGGTCTTTCACCAGTGGGTCAGCTCCGTTTTCGAGGAGCAGATTGACCACTATGCAATGACTCCTGGAGGCTGCCGCGAAAAGTGCGGTGGCGCCTGTACCGGTCTTTATGTCTACCTGGGCTCCGTTTTCGAGGAGCATCTTCACTATATCCCTGCTGCCACGGAGTGATGCAAGTATCAATGCCGTATTGCCATTGACTGTCTGACTGTTGGCATCTGCGCCGTTTTGCAGCAGAAGCATTACAATGTCCGCATGTCCTTCCTGAGCTGCAAGTATCAGGGCGGTGGAACCGTTATTATCAGCCAGGTTCGGATCTGCACCTTTGCTGATTAGTGTTTCAGCAATTCCGGCATACCCGCTCTGTGACGCCAGGATCAGTGCTGTGGAGCCATGGTTGTCCTGAAGGTCTGTTTTTGCTCCCTTTTCTGCAAGCAGCGTTACGATTTCAGGATGTCCGTATTCTGTTGCTGCAATGAGGGCTGTGGCACCGTTATCTGGCCTGATATCGGGATCGGCTCCCTTTTCCAGAAGTGCACCAACCACCTTAGTGTGCCCGTTCTGGGCTGCAATGTAGAGGGCTGTGGTTCCGCTGGCGGTTCTGACAGTGTGATTTGCACCCCTGTCAAGCAGGGCTTTGCAGACATCGGCCGATCCGGCTTCTGCAGCGTACATAAGCAGGGTTACACCTGACTTGTCTGTATAGCCCGGGTTTTCAACGCTCCCGGCAATCAGAACAGCTTTTTTGAAATCCCTGACGGCGAGTGCATCCAGAAGCTTATCTGGGGAGCATTTATTCTGAGCCTGTGTCAGTGAAGGGCTCAGGAATAGAATTGAGGCAAAAGAAGCCGCACAGATTAATGTTTTCATCTAGTCGGAATAAGGAGTGCGGACTAAACTTATAATAATCTGCCGGATAGGGCAAGTAATTTTTGACCTTGAACCAAATCAAGGTGACAGACGGCTTCTTTTTGAGGATATGGAGTTTTAATTCAGC
>JAVEZX010000053.1:12498-15379 GCA_034002785.1 Bacteroidales bacterium | reverse complement strand
ACTCCAAGCAGCTTACCGCCCGTCAGCGCGAACGGCTGCGTGCGGAGATAATCTCCGCCGCAACAGCGTGGAGCATCGCCTCATGCTCAAACACAGAGATCGACTCCTTGAACATCCTCCGAGCCTCTATCACAGCCATGCACCGGGCAATAACAGGGCTTGACGTCAGACCCCTGCTCCTGCTGATCGACGGCAACAGGTTCTATACCTATGAAGACATCCCCCATCACACGGTAATCCGCGGAGATGCCACCTACCTCTCTATCGCCGCAGCATCAGTACTTGCAAAAACAGAACGAGACCGCCAGATGGAAGAACTCGACGCACTCTACCCCTGTTACGGCTGGCGCCACAACAAGGGATATCCTACCGTGGAACACCGCAAAGCCCTGGCGGAATTCGGCCCCAGCCCATGGCACCGCCTCTCATTCAACCTCATCGAACGGCAGGGGAAACTCCCTTTCTTATAAAATGTTAAAATCAGGTTGTGTAAAAACGGATTTTGATATCTTTGGCTCTTCGCAAAAATTAACAACACAATAAACTATGAGAAAATTTTTAGCAATTCTTGTTATTCTTGTCACCTTCTCAGCCTCACAGGCGAGGGCTGATGAAGGGATGTGGCTTCTGCCGCTGATCGAAAAGCTCAACATCGGCACCATGACCGATATGGGGCTCAAGCTGACCGCGGAAGATATCTACAGCATCAACCAGGCAAGCCTGAAAGACGCCATCGTTATATTCGGAGGCGGCTGCACCGCAGAGATCGTCTCTCCGCAGGGCCTCCTGCTCACCAACCATCATTGCGGTTACGGCCAGATCCAGAACCACAGCACCGTTGAGCATGACTATCTCAACAACGGCTTCTGGGCTATGTCAAAGGAAGAGGAACTTCCCAACCCGGGCCTTAGCGTCACCTTCCTCGTGCGCATCGAGGATGTCACCTCCAGGGTCCTTGGCAAAACCACCCCTGATATGACCGAGGCTGCCCGTCGCGAGGCAATCATGGCCGAGGGCTCAGCCATCGCCTCAGAAGCAACAAAGGGAACCCACTACAATGCCCGCGTTTCATCATACTATAGCGGAAACCGGTTTTACCTGCTCGTTTATGAGGTCTTTTCAGATGTGAGACTGGTGGGCACGCCTCCCAACTCAATCGGTAAATACGGTCATGACACTGACAACTGGGTATGGCCACGCCATACAGGCGACTTCAGCGTGTTCAGGGTCTATATGAGCCCCGACGGCAAGCCGGCACAGTACTCAAAGGACAATGTACCTCTCAAGCCGAAGCACTACCTGCCCGTATCAATAAAGAACCTGCAGAAAAATGATTTCGCCATGGTTATGGGTTACCCCGGCGGCACCACCAGGTACATGACATCATACGAGGTTGACGAGGCGATGAAGATCACCAACGCCAACAGGATCAAGATCCGCGGCGAGCGCCAGGAGATATGGATGAAGGACATGATGGCCGATCCGAAGGTCAATATCCAGTATGCCTCCAAGTATGCAGGCTCATCTAACTACTGGAAGTTCTCCATCGGCCAGAACGAAGGACTTACCCGTCTCCGTACGGCAGAAAAGAAAGCTGCATTTGAGGCAGAATTCATGAAGTGGGTCAACGCTGACCCGGCACGCATCGCAAAATACGGCAATGCACTGCCGCTGATTGAAAATGCAGTAAAGGGAAGGGCTGAAAAATACAACGCCCTCCAGTATGTATCCGAGGTATTCAGGGGCTCGACCGAACTGATCAGCTTCACCAGCCAGATGACGATGCTCGAGGAAGCACTCGCCGGCAAGGACCAGGAGAGAATTGACGGTCTGATCAGCAGGATGAAGAGAGGCCTTGCAGGTTTCTACGAAGAGTACAATGCTCCCACTGACAAGGCAGCAACAAAGGCTATGATAAAGCTGTACAGAGAGGCCATCGATGCAAAATACTGGCCTTCGTTCTACAAGCTGATCGATACAAAATTCAAGGGCAATGTCGACGCATTCGTTGAAAACATCTTCGCGAAGTCGATGTTCGCCTCACAGGACAGGCTTAATGCATTCCTCGATGCACCGAACATCAAGGTTCTGCAGAAGGATCCCGCATATATTGTTGCCAAATCGGTCAATGAAGTGGGAACACAGCTCCAGAAGGATATCCAGGGCTTCAATGCCGATCTTTCAAAGGGGCAGCGTCTCTACCTGGCCGGTGTGATGGAATACCAGCCTGACAAAACGCAGTATCCCGATGCCAATTCCACAATGAGGCTCACCTACGGCAAGGTGCTCGATTACTATCCGTATGATGCAGTTCATTTCAACTGGTATACAACCCTTGACGGTGTGGTGCAGAAATACAAGCCGGGCGATTATGAATTCGATCTGCCGCAGCGACTGATTGACCTCAACAACAAAAAGGAATATGGCCGCTATGCAGCTCCGGAAGGTCACCTTCCCGTCTGTTTCATCACAGACAATGACATCACCGGCGGCAACTCAGGCAGCCCTGTCATCAACGGCAACGGCGAGCTTATCGGCCTGGCGTTTGACGGCAACTGGGAAGCAATGACCGGCAACATCGCGTTTGAGCCGGACCTCCAGAGGTGCATAAATGTTGACATCCGCTACGTTCTGTGGGTGATTGACATCTACTCAGGGGCAGGGTATCTGCTCAATGAGATGGATATCAGGCAGTAATCATTTCAGGTCAGACATCAGAGAAAGGGTTGCCTTTGAAGGCAGCCCTTTTTTTTATACTTTTGCAAAAATTTCCGTATGCAGCTCAGTTTAATTGATATAGTAGCGTGCTTCATGGTGCTCTTCGCAATCATTGATATTCCCGGATCAATTCCGATCATCCTGGATATTAAGGCAAAGAGCG
>JAVEZX010000053.1:0-12398 GCA_034002785.1 Bacteroidales bacterium | reverse complement strand
TACTTTTGCAAAAATTTCCGTATGCAGCTCAGTTTAATTGATATAGTAGCGTGCTTCATGGTGCTCTTCGCAATCATTGATATTCCCGGATCAATTCCGATCATCCTGGATATTAAGGCAAAGAGCGGTAATATTCACCCGTTGAGAGCCACCCTGGTTTCTCTTGCAATTTTCCTCGCCTTCCTGATCTTCGGGGCGAAGCTCCTCAGCATCTTCAGCATCGATGTGGGCTCCTTCGCAATAGCCGGTGCTTTTATAATCTTTCTTATCGGTATGGAGATGGTACTTGGAGCTGAGTTCTTCAAGCATGATTCCCCCGGAGGAGGAACAATAGTACCAATAGCCTTCCCCCTTATCGCGGGCGCAGGATCTATCACAACAATCCTTTCACTGAGAGCGGAATACGCCACGATAAACATACTCATAGCCCTGCTTCTCAACATGGTGATTGTCTTCGTGGTGCTCAGGCTTACAACCAGGATTGAACGACTACTCGGTCCGACAGGATTGCATATTCTCAAGAAATTCTTCGGCATCATCCTGATTGCAATAGCCATCAGGCTTTTCCTGAACAATACCGGTATCACTCTGCCTGAATGAATCAGGAGGTAATCATCTACACTGACGGTGCCTGCAGCGGTAACCCGGGTCCCGGTGGCTACGGCGTGGTACTTCTCTCCGGCAGGCATCGCAAAGAGCTCTCCGAAGGGTTCCTGCTTACCACAAACAACCGTATGGAACTGCTGGCAGCAATCATGGGCCTCGAAGCCCTGAAGTATGACGGCCTGACAGTAAAACTCTATACCGATTCGCAATACATTGTCAATGCAGTCAACAAGGGATGGCTCTTCACCTGGGAGCAAAAGCGTTTCGCAAAAAAGAAAAACCAGGATCTCTGGCTCCGTTTTCTGGATGTTTACCGGAAGCACCGGGTGACGCTGATATGGGTCAAGGGGCACAACAATAACCCTGAGAATGAACGGTGTGACCTCCTCGCGGTAGCTGCCTCAAAAGGGCCCGGTCTGAAGGAGGATGAGGGTTATAAGGCAAACAGTGAGGCAGAGGAGCTGATCTGACCGGAAAAACCATTTTCAACTTTTAAGAAAAAAATGTAATTTTCGCACAAATTGGGGAGGATGAAAAGTTTCATACATAAAGCTACGGATCTTACACCGGAGATAATACTGGCGCCTGATGAGAACAGGTTTGTCATCTCCGGCAAGTCGGCACCAGAAGATGTGAGAGGACTCTATTACCCCGTGATAGAGTGGATGGAAGAATTCGCCGGCGAAGTCAGGAGGGGCCACAGTTTTACCGACAAAACGCCGCTGCTGCTTAAACTTGACCTTGAATATTTCAACTCAAGCTCAGCAAAGTTCCTGTTTGACATCTTCGCCCAGCTCAGGGACCTCAATAACGAAGGAGTTCCTGTCGGTGTTGAATGGCATTATGACGAGGAAGACATTGATCTCCGCGAGGCTGGTGAGGACCTCTCCCTGCTCTGCGAGATGCCTTTCAAATATTGTCCCAAGGCCGGATGAACCCCCTGAGAGGACCAGCGGAACTGTACACTCTGCTTGACACCCTGCAGATACACTACGATTATATCGAGCATCCTCCCGTGCCAACGGTAGAGGAGGCCATGAAATACTGGTCAGGCATTGATTCCGGCCACTGCAAGAATATCTTCTTCCGCAACCACAAGGGTGACAGGCATTACCTGGTGATTCTCCATCACTCATCAAAGCTTAACATCAGGGAACTGGAACAGAAGCTACGGCAGGGGAAACTGTCATTCGCCTCTGACAGGAGACTGTTGCAGTACCTCGGTCTTACGCCGGGCTCAGTTTCACCCTTCGGTCTTATCAATGATCACACTCATCACGTTCATCTGTTCATAGAGAAAGTCCTGCTCGACTATGAGCGTCTATCATTTCATCCCAACACCAACACTGCATCCCTGATCATCCCCCGGGAGGGATTGTTCAGGTTCCTGGCCCATACCGGGAACAGCTACGAATTCATCTGATAACTATCCTGTGTAAATCACTCCTGCGCCATTCACCGGTGTTTATCCGCCGTCGGCCGGATTCAGTTCTGATTTTCCTGAAAATAACTCCGGGGATGCAGCAGAAGAGAAACTTGCATGTCTTTAATCCGGACTTGCATTTTTAATTAAACCCATTACGCCATGAAAAGAACTGCACTGATTACTGCAATGCTGATGCTATGCATACTGGCCGGCGCCCAGGATACAATTAAGAAAAGAATCTACAACGCCACCTACACCACATCTCCCCCTGTCATTGACGGCTCCATTGAAGATGATGCCTGGCTGAAAGGCACCTGGCAGGGTGAATTCACACAGTTCGAGCCCCGCAACGGCGCCCCTCCCTCTCAGAAAACAGAGTTTGTGGTGCTTTTTGATGACAACAACATCTATGTAGCCATCAAGGCATGGGATACCAATACTGACAGCATCGTCCGCCGTATCGCCCGCAGGGATAACGGCGACGGCGATTTTGTAGGGATAGGCCTTGACAGCTACCATGACAAACAGACCGGTTTCGCATTCACCACCAATGCGGCAGGCGTCAAGAATGATTTTATCTGGTCACGTGACGGACAGGTAGAGGATGACACCTGGGACCCCATATGGTATACCGGGTCACAAATCTATGACTGGGGCTGGGCTGCCGAGATGCGCATACCCCTCACACAGCTAAGGTTCAGGATCACCGATGACGGAGTCTGGGGCATGGAGGTTTTCCGCCGTCTCTTCCGGAACCAGGAGATGTCCGTATGGCAAGCTATTGACAGGAATTCCTCCGGTATCGTCCATAACTTCGGCAGCCTGACAGGCCTTACAGGTATCAAACCCAGGAAACAGGCTGACGTCACTCCATTCGTGGTAGGCAGCCTCGAGACCTTTGAAAGCGAAGCAGGAAACCCGTTCTCAACCGGTACGGCGTGGAAGTACAACGCCGGTATGGATGCCAAATTCGGAATCACCAACAACATGACCCTGGACCTTACGGTCAATCCCGATTTCGGGCAGGTAGAGGCAGACCCCTCGGAGGTCAACCTTACCGCCTACGAAACATTTTTTGAAGAGAAGAGACCCTTCTTTATAGAGGGAAACAACATCACCAGCTTCCGCACCGGTCTCGGCGACGGAGACCTCGGTTTTGATAATCTGTTCTATTCGAGGAGAATCGGACGGAGTCCTCACCTTTGGGCCGATACCGAAGATAACGAGTATGCCAGGATGCCAAGGGTGACACCCATTATCGGCGCCGCCAAGCTCACCGGCAAAACCCCTGACGGGCTTTCGGTAGGAATTGTGGAAGCCATCACAGCCGAAGGGAGGGCAGAGATCGACTCACTGGGTGAAAGATCATGGCAGACGGTGGAGCCGCTGACAAATTACCTTATATCAAGGGTGATGAAAGACTTCAACGGAGGCAAGACCGTTATCGGCGGTGCCTTTACCAATACCCACCGCTTTCTCGATAATACCGGAATTGACGGCCTGGTTCGCAACGCCAATACGGCGGGAATCGATTTCACACAGTATCTTGACAAGGACCGTGAATGGTTCGTCTCGGCCACTGCGGCCGGAAGCAACCTCACAGGAAGCAAGGAAGCGATAGAAAATCTCCAGCGTTCATCGGTACACTATTTTCAGAGGCCGGATGCAGATTATGTGGAAGTTGATCCGGAGCGCACATCACTCAACGGCTTCGGCGGAAATGTCCAGGCAGGCAAAGCAGGGGGACACTGGAATTTCATGACCTTCATGTACATGAAATCCCCGGGACTGGACCTTAACGATGTGGGTTATCTCCAGAGCGCCGATGCCATTATCGCAGGACTATGGACGGCCTACAGGTTTGACAAGCCATTCAGCATCTTCAGACAGATAAGACCCAATGCAAACTACTGGACAGGCTGGGATTTCGGGGGAACGCACATGTTCACAGGCGGAAACCTGAGCGTTTATGTGCAGTTCAAGAACCTGTGGTGGACAAATATAGGAGGCAATTATGAGGGGAATTCCATTTCAAACAGCCTCCTCCGCGGAGGACCCTCAATGCTCCGCCCTTCATCCGTTAACGGCTGGTTCAATCTTGGCACAAACAGCTCCAGGAAGATATATGCCACAGTGTATGCAAATGCTGCCCGCGGAAGTGAAGATGTCTCTGAGAGATATTCGGCAGGGATGGACTTAACTGTAAAGCCCGGACGGTCGTTCACAGCTTCAATCAACCCATCATATTCAAAAAACAGAAATGAATTGCAGTATGTTACCCGGACTGACGAGGGAGACCGCTACATACTGTCTCAGATCAACCAGCAGATAGTCAGCATGTCCTTGAGGATGAACTACAATATCACCCCCGACCTTACCATTCAGTACTGGGGACAGCCATTCCTGGCTGCAATGGACTACAGCAGATACAAGGCAGTAACCGATCCGCGGGCAGAGAAGCTGGAGGAGAGGTACCACCTGATTACCGATGAGGAGATTGACTTTGACACAGAGAACAACAGGTATCTGGTTGATGAAAATGGGGACGGAACAACAGATTACAGCTTTGACAACCCTGACAACAATTACGACCAGTTCCTTTCAAACCTGGTACTTCGCTGGGAGTTCAGGCCCGGGTCAACAGTATACCTTGTATGGTCCCAGACGCGCAGTTACAGTGACTCCACCGGTTCATTCTCACTCGAGCAGAATCTTGATAACCTCTATACATCAAAGAAACCGTATGATGTTTTCCTTATAAAATTCACATACCGGTTTGGGTTGCGGTAACCCCTTATTACAGAGGCATTCCGCATATTGCAGGTTCCGTAGAGCGGAGGGAGTAAAGTCCTTCCGCTCTTTTTTTTACACTTTGACAGGAGCAATTCTTACAGAATTGGTTTTTTCTTAAATTTGCTTTCCCTTACTGTCCTGAAACCCCTTGTTATGAGAATCGTTCTGCTGCTTCTTATTTCATGTCTGACACTTCTCCTCCCTGCACAGGAGTTTGAAAAGAGAGTCTATACGACCACCCGGACAGCCAATCCCCCTGTCATAAACGGTGATCTCGGTGATGCTGCCTGGACAGAAGGTGAATGGTCAGGAGGCTTCTGGCAGTATGAGCCGGCCGAAGGCGCTCCTGTAAACCAGGAGACTGAATTCAAGCTTCTGTATGATGACTACAACATATACATCGCCATCAGGCTTTATGACACTGCCCCTGACAGCATCGTGTCACGCATGACCAGGCGTGATGATATTGACGGAGATCAGGTAACTGTAGCCTTTGATTCATATTTTGACCAGCGTACTGCCTTTGGATTCAGTGTAAGCGCCTCCGGTGTAAAGGGTGATCTCATCTGGACCGATGACGGGATGAGTGAGGATGAGACATTTGACCCGATCTGGTACGTGAAGACAGGCATATATGACTGGGGCTGGGCTGCGGAGATGCGGATACCCCTGACACAACTGCGCTTCTCCGACAAGCCTGAGCAGATATGGGGATTTGAAATATTCAGGAATATATACCGAAACGCCGGAACTCACATGTGGCAGCCAATTGCCAGGAATGCATCGGGGCTGGTACACAATGCAGGTTTGCTTAAGGGTCTGAACAGCATAAAACCCAGGAAACTGTTTGACCTGACACCGTTTGGTGTTACCAGCCTGGAAACATATGAGGGGGAGAACGGCAATCCGTGGTATGACGGAAGAAATCTCAGGGCCAACGCAGGCCTTGATGCCAAGATCGGAGTCACAAACAACATGATCCTCAGCCTTTCACTGAACCCTGACTTCGGACAGGTGGAGGCCGATCCGTCAGAGGTGAACCTGACAGCTTTTGAAACCTATTTCAGTGAGAAGAGGCCGTTTTTCATCGAGGGGAGAAATATAACCGCTTACGGGCTGGGGATAGGTGACGGCGATGAGGGTAATGACAACCTGTTCTATTCCAGAAGAATAGGAAGAAGACCCACCCTTGGCTACACCCCCTACGACAATGAATTCGCATGGACCCCTTCCTTCACCCCGATTATCGGAGCAGCCAAACTTACCGGTAAGACTGCAGGAGGATTGTCCGTGGGAGCCATAGAGGCAGTGACGGCACAGGTGAATACCCGGATTTATAACGAAAGTACCGGAGAAACAACATACAGTAGCGCTGAGCCGCTGTCCAATTTTGCAGTAGGCCGGGTCCAGAAGGATCTTAACGGCGGAAAAACAATCATCGGCGGAATGGTTACGAGCACAATCCGTCAGCTTGACGAAACCACTGAGAACCGCTTCCATAAATCAGCCACCACAGGCGGACTTGACTTCACCCAGTATTTCGGCAACATGAACTATATGTTCAGGTTACGTACCGTTTTCAGCAACGTCACCGGGACTGAGGAGATGATAGCGCGAACCCAGCGTTCAGTGATCCACAATTTCAACCGGCCGGGCTCCGGCTATACCGAATATGATCCGACACGCACATCACTCTCCGGAACCGGGGGCAACCTGATGGCTGGAAAAATAGGGGGCAACTGGCAGTTCCTTTACCTGTCAGCCTGGAAATCTCCGGGCCTGGAACTGAATGATGCGGGTTATATGCAGGTTGCCGACCAGTACCTTGGCGTTGGGGTAATAAATTACAATATCTATAAGCCCTTCAGCATATTTAACAGCATGAATTTCGGTACCAACCTGATACACCTGATGGATTTCGGGGGAAATACAAATGTCATGGGTATCTCGGGCTCCTGGTCGGCCCGTTACAAAAACCTCTGGAGAACATTTATCAGCGGACAGATCAACAGCCCGGAGAAAGATAACCTGATGCTCCGCGGAGGCCCTACGATGAAAATGCCCGGCAACATGTACATAGGCGGAGGGATTGACACCGACTCACGGAAAAAACTGAGCGGAGAGATCGACTTCTCACTGCACAGGACATTTAAGGATGTCAGCACTTCTTACAGCTACAGCCTCGAGGTGGAGTACCGGCCGGTTAACACCCTTACCCTTAGTATTGAACCGGAATGGAGCAGGACAAAAAACAGTCTTCAGTATGTCACTACCCAGTCTTTGACAAGCGGAGTTTACACCCCGAGATACATATTCGGTTCAATAGATCAGAAAATCCTGAGTATGTCCCTCAGAGTCGACTATAACATAACCCCGGATCTTACAATTCAGTACTGGGGCCAGCCTTTCTTCGGATCAGGCAAGTACAGTGAGTTCAAGCGGGTGACTGATCCGGTTGCGGATCAGTTCGCTGACAGGACCGATACTTTCACCCCGGCACAGATTGAATACAGCGGAGGAGACAACTATATTGGCATTGATGAGAATATGGACTCATGGGTTGATTACTCCTTCGGTATTCCGGATTTCACAGTAAGTGAGTTTCTTCATAACCTGGTGGTGCGCTGGGAGTTCCTGCCCGGCTCAACTGCCTATATCGTATGGTCTCAGACACGTGAATATTCCACAGGCGACGGCATGTTTGACCTGGGTTCCCAGGCTGATGCGCTCTTTGGCAACACAAAACCTCACAATGTCTTTCTTGTCAAATTTTCATGGAGGTTCGGGCTATGATGAACAATACCTGCAGCTGGCCGTCAGGCGATCCCCTGATGATAAGTTATCACGACACTGAATGGGGAGTGCCGGTTCATGATGACATCAAATGGTTTGAACATATTGTGCTTGACGGCGCCCAGGCGGGACTGAGCTGGAAAACAATCCTCCACCGTCGCGAAGGGTACAGGAAGGCGTTTGCAGGCTTCGATCCTGCCATTGTTGCCCGTTATGGCGAAGACAAATACCTGGAGCTGCTCAAAGATGAAGGCATTATACGTAACAGACTGAAGATAAGGTCAGCAATCAGCAATGCAATTGCCTTCCGGAAGATACAGGAGGAATTCGGAAGCTTTGATGCATGGATCTGGAAGTTCACTGACGGCAAACCAGTTGTAAACCATTGGAAAAGCCTGGCCGGGATACCGGCACGCACTCCTCTCTCGGATCTGATCAGCAAGGAACTTAAAAAGAGAGGGTTCTCTTTCGTGGGTTCAACAATCTGCTACGCTTTCATGCAGGCTGCCGGCCTTGTAAATGACCACCTGGTAAGCTGTTTCAGGCACCCGTCACAACAATGAACACCGGCTCCCGGATAACAAATTTCCCGGGACCGGCATCAACAATCAGAAAATATATCCCAGCTCCAGGGTGATAAACCTTCCCGGGCAGACGGCACCCTTGCTGTCATAAAACTTCGTGTCAAGAATATTCTGCACCCCCAGGTCAACGGAGATCTTCTCCAGGAAAACCCTTGAAAGCTTCAGGTCCACTATGGTGTACGCCGGGTATCGGTCGCTCCCGATCACCTCATCAAAGATATTCTGGTCATTGGCCCACATGGCACCCTGGTAGCGTGCCACGAGACCGGCATTCACAAACCGGTTGTTCCACCGCGCCGAAAGAGACATGGTTGATGACGGCACATCGGTCAGATGGTTGCCTGTCAGGTCAATCGGGTCAGCCTCAACCAGAGGCCTGTAGTCAGAAATAACCGAATAGCTGTATCCGTACGAGGCGCTGAGCATCAGAGCAGGAGTAACGGGCCAGCTGAGCTCTGCTTCAGCACCACTTATCTCCACCAGCGGGATGTTGGTACGGACAAGTATCGGCCTGAGGCCGTATCCCATGTCAATAGAGTCACCCGTGTTTACATAATAGAGGAAGTCCCTGCCCTGCGAATACCATGCTGACAGTGAAGCTCTTAATTTTTTCGCAAGGGCGAAGTCGGCCCCGGCTTCGATGTTGGCCAGGTACTCCGGAGAGGCATCGGGACTGGCAAGCTTGAACCCGCCCCTGATACGGCCCGACCGGCAGAGGTCATCGAGCACCGACGGACGGAATCCCCGTCCGGCAGAAAAATATATCCTGGTAGCGGGAGACGGGGTATAGTTAAGCGCCAGCTTCGGGCTGAGCGCCCCCCACGTCACATTATCCATGTCGCGCTCCTCGATGTTTCTCATGAAGACTGTCTCGGCAGAAGGGGTATCTATAAAAAAGGCGCCGTCACGGAACATTGAGAGGTCGTACCTTATCCCGGCAGTAAGCGCCAGGCGTTCGGGCACAATTGAGAAGGCATCCTGGAGGTAAACGCCTGAGCTCAGCATTTTGCCCCTGTTATAGACGATATCCGTGGAGGTGTAATATACATCAGCAGCATCAACACTTCCCGCCTTCAGGTCTATTCCGGCGGAGAGACTGTGGCGGTTTCCGGCCTTCCATGACACCGATGAAAGAAACCCTGCATCAACCCTCTCCGAGAGAACGTTGTACCAGGTATAATCGTCCTTCAGGTACTCATTGACCTTCCTGTAGTCCTCCTTAAGCCAGAAGAAGCTCACGTCCGCAGAGAGGCGGTCCCGTTCAAGGCTGTACCTGGTTCTGAACTGCCAGGTGTCATGGTCAGTGGTGTTGCCGTGAGGCTGCCATACAAGCTCACCGGTACCTCGCCTGTCATTGTAGGCAATTAAATCGGCCTCCAGGAACTCCCCCTTTCTGAAATTATAGCCTGTCTTGAGACTGGCGGAGTACTCCTGCATGTCTGATGCCACCACGTAAGGATTGGCGGCCTGGTCAAACTCCGACTGTGTTATGTAGCCGTCGCTCTGCCGGTAGAAGCCGTTGAGCATGTAGTAGAATCCTTTATCCTCTCCTGGATTCAGCTTCTGGCCGAGGCTGGCACGCCCTGAGAAGGTGTTATAGGTGCCGTAACCTGCGGTGACTCTCCCTGAGAGTGCGCCGGAGGGTCTGCGGGTGATGATGTTTATGGCCCCTCCCATGGCATTGCTGCCATACATTGACGAAGCGGGTCCCTTGACCACTTCAATGCGTTCCACAATTGCCGGGTCAAGCAGGTTCCAGTTGACCGATCCTCCGTCCGACTTGTTCACCGGAACGCCGTCTATCATCACCAGCACTCTGGCCTGCTCGTTGCCGCTGAGGCCCCGCATTGTGACGCTCGATTTGTGGGAAAAGATACCGAATGACCGGCTGATATTCAGCCCGGGTACGGTTGACAGCATCTCATCGACGGTGGCTGCCGGCCGTGAGGCAATGGCTGCAGAGCTGATGAGGGTGACCCGTGAAGGCACGTCTGCAATGCGGCTGGCTCCGCGGTTGGCGGTAACAACTACGGCGCCCGCGTCGATAAAGTCCTCGCCGAGAGCGAAATCGACAGTCACCGTACCTCCGTCCTTAACAGTCACCGTTTCAGTCACCGCAATATAGCCGAGAATCCTTGCCTCAACAGAATGTGTGCCGGCAGGCACCCCTTCAATCAGGAACCTCCCGTCATTGCCGGTGGTCACTCCCCTGACACCGTCAACGATGACGGCCGCATTTGAAAGAGGGCGGCCCTCCGGAGCGCCGGTGACTCTCCCGGTAATGATACCCTGGGCAGAGACACCGGCGGCAGCGGCCAGAAGGAGTATTGCAGAAATAATAAATCGGGAGGACTTCACTATTGATGGTTTTAACATATTCTGTTTCAGGATCTTTACAGCGAGCTTCATTTCGCCTGGATTTGAATCTATTTCTGAATCTTGACTGCGATCTTCATTTCGCCTGAATCTGAATCTATTTCTGGATCTTGACAGCAATCTCCATCTCCCCCGAAGGCGTCTCGTCCGCACGGATGACTCTCATGAGGCCGTACTTGCCGTCGGCGGTACGGAAAGGGACCACCTTGCCTGTATAGGCGAACTTCGACTGTCCGCTGACGCTGCCGGGACGGTATGCATTTACAAGCAGGCTGTCATTGGCAGCAAGCTCAAACTGGGCGGGAGTGACCAGGTCGTTGTCGGATGTGTAATAGTCGTACATCGTCTGGTTCTTCACACTCCATGATCCGAAGAGCGGGTAATATGTAAGCGCCGAGGAATAAGCCGGACATGTCAGTGTTGGTGACGAGGTGCCCGAGGTAAGATACCAGAACGCAGCCATGTCAACCTCAGCCTCATGTCCCGCAACACCGGCAGCATCATAAGCGGCACCGGTGTGCAAATCGACGAAATGAGGCAGTGAGCTGTTCTCCTGCAGTCCTATCCTTATGGAGGGGTGATAGCTTATCTCACCCCACGCCGAGCCGGCTCCCCTGAGTACCGTAAGCGAGGCAGAGGCAGTGTCACGGTGTGAGTTCATCACCGAGAAGACCCATTTCTCCACCAGGCCGTACCCCCTGGTGTAGGTAAGGGTAGTATCAAGACCGCCGTAGCTGATGTACATTCCTCTGTCTGCTTCAGTCACAGCCACCCCGTCAGAGATTCTCCTGACAACAAGGTTGGTTATTGCACCACCGCCACCCGATACCGAAAGCCCGAACCGGAGAGTTCCTCCAGGGGCCACCGCCGAACCGTCAGCCGTGTACGTTCCGCCCCCTTTGAGCAGCACCAGCGGAGTGGTCTCAGGCTCTTCCGGAGTACATCCGGCAAGCATCAGTAAGGGCAGAAGCACTGCTGCCTTAAGCCGCAAGAGCATGACCTGACTATTTGGTCTTGATCAGGAAAGTGACGGTACCGTTCGTTCCCTGTGTGACCGCTGTTGCATTAAGGAGTCCGTAGGTTCCGTCCTGGGTCTTGAATGCCCACACCTGGCCAACCTGTACATCCTTTGCCTTCCTGCGGGCGTTTTCGCTGTCAAAAGAGGTCTCAATAAGCGCGTCACCGTTCTGAACAGCCTCAAACTGCGCTGCAGTAAGAGCAGTCTGGAAGAAGAAGGTTGTATTCTTTACAGTCCAGTTGTCAGGCATGTCATCACCGGTAAAAATATCCGTAATACCTGAACCCGGAGATGCCAGCGCGATGTTGTTGCCGGTCTCAGCTTCATAGAAGCAGAAAATGTCAACCGCATCAGCATTGTCGGCAGCCTGGCTCATCGTATATCTCTTATCCAGCGAAACCGAATAGAACCCGGGAACAGTTGTGTTCGCCTGTGCGCCAAGGGTAACCGAGGGATCCTTCTTCTCCTTCTCACATCCTGAAATCATAACCGCCACCAGCGGAAGAAGAACCAAAAGTGCAAATCTTGCTTTCATTTAATCTCTGTTTTTATTCGTTATGCAATTGTTTTCATATCGCCGACAAAGATAGTATGCAGCTTTCACAAATAAATGACACATATCATGATTTTGTGTTTTGTTAAACGTTCGTGGTACAGTTTTTGATATATATAAGTCAAGAGGCGCCTCTTCATTTAATTTATAAACCTAAATCTTGAAATTATGAAGAGGATTGAAGAAAAGGCACCCGGGTTTGATTATATTATCTTCCGGGACCGTAACAAGGAGTACGGTGCCTATGAC
>JAVEZX010000052.1:0-15427 GCA_034002785.1 Bacteroidales bacterium | reverse complement strand
AGATTTGATCCCATTCTGAAAGGTCTTGAAGCCAAAAGCTGCATCTTCAGGATCAACCGCGACATAAGGTTCACGCATGACAAATCCGTTTATAAGACGAATTTCGGCGCATTCATGGTCCGCGGTGGCAAAAAGAGCGCTGACAGGTTTCCGGGATATTATCTTCATATTGAACCAGGTCAATCATTTATATCCGGCGGAGCTTACATACCACCTGCTCCGTGGCTGAATGCCATACGGGAAAATATTGCGGAGAACGGCGACAGGCTCATGAAGATTCTCAACAGCAGAGAGTACAAAAGATATTTCAGCGGCCTCGAAGGAGAAAAGCTTAAACTGCCACCACGTGGCTATGCAAAGGATCATCCGCATATTGAGCTGATCAAGATGAAGAGTTTTCTCCCCGAGAAGCTTCTGACCGATAATGAGGTTACCGCACCTGATTTCTTTGAAATGGTCATTGGTGCCTTCAGGGCGATGAAGCCGGTGATCGACTTCCTGACAGTTGACAGAGGGTAATCCTTTTTGCACTCCCGGGGATTACTGAGCATCTCCCCTTCACATTTTTAACTCTTATGTGCAGGAATGTTAAAAAACATTATCTTTCGCTAAATTTTAAGAAAACGTAAAATGAAAAAACTGTTTTTCACTCTTCTCCTGGCAGCATTCATACTGCCATATGCTGCATCACAGGGCAAACTCGAGGTCGGACAGAAAGCTCCCGAGTGGGTTCTGACTGACGCTTCCAAGCAGGAATTCACGATGAATTCATGGCCTGGCAAGGTACTGCAGATAAACTATGTGGATCCTGACAATGACGACCTGAACGATCCGTTCAATGATGCCATCGACCAGGCTGTTGATATCGACAAGATAATTGACAAGAACGCATACAAGGGATTCGGGATCGTTGACCTGCAGTCCACCAAACTGCCGGACGGGCTTGTACGTGCCATCGCAGGCAGGAAGGCAAAGAAGTATGATACTACCATACTGTTTGATTACAAGGGTTTTCTTCATGAGAAGTGGGGAATGCCGATGGACAGCTATACAATTGTTATAGTGGACAAGAACCGTGTTGTCCGCGGCGTATACAAGGGCAAGATTGCCGACGGCGACATCCCGGGCATTATTGAGATGATAACCAAGCTTACAAAGGAATAGGCCCTGACATACAGGCCATTAATGAAAAAACCGGCTTGCACCGGTTTTTTTTTGCTTTCTGCCGGACAGGATCAGGCCGGAACACGGATTCCCTGCTCGGGAAACTCCTGGTTCAGCTTGAAACGTATCCGCAGAACGCCTTCATTAAAATCGGCCGAAGTAATTGAAAACGAACCGATTTCGGATGTATTTGAAACATGCTGACCGATACACGGACAGGCATCGAAATTTCCAATTGTGATAATGCGGATCATCTCTCCGGCATCATCAGGCAGTTTGCCGGTGTAATACTTCTCATCAGCCTCCCTCCTGCTGACCAACTCCTCTCCCACCGGTATGCTTAATTTAATTATCTCATTTACTGTCTTTTCCACTGCCATTACCTCTTTATCAGACAGGCCTTTCCTGATGCGGTAGTCGCACTTGCTCTTCTTGCTTTCAATGTGGCTGTTGAATGATCGGCCGCAATGATACATCTTGTCCATAACCGAGTTGAGTATGTGTTCGGCGGTATGCATTGCGCTGTTGTAATCTTTTCCGGGCATGATAATACTGATGTTCAGAATAAGGAAACGTTTGTCGCGGATTTATATTTTACCCTGAACAGTGGTAAATTCCGGTCAGATTGCAAATATCATGATTCATGCAGAATTAAGCCAGAATTTAATAGCCGTGAGGCCTGGTTTCCTGCAGCGTCAGCTTCACCTTCTTTTTGTCCTGGCCACCCATTCCTTCTCCGAGGCGAGGTAGCTGAGCATCTGGGACCAGTCGCCTGTCATGGCCCTGTATTTTTGTTCTTCCCTGTCAAGGGCTTCATCGCATCTGCCGAGAGCTTTTTCAGCTTCGCCTCTGCGTCCCAGCCTCAGCAGAAGAAGGGCTTCCTGCTTGAATGCCGCGGGAGACGGCTCCTGCATAGTTTCTGTTACCGAGCGAACTACTGCGAGTGCGTTCTCATCTTCCTGATCAGAGCCCGAAAGGTTCATCATGGCCTGTGAGAGAAGCACCAGGTCGTCAGGGGTAGCCACTCCTGACGCGATGTTCCTTTCAAGAAGCCGGAGGCAGAGAAGATACTGCGACTGGCTGTAGGCGCTGAAGGCATTGTAGGAGATTACCGGAGCAATCATTTTTTCGTATTCGGCGGAAAACCAGACGAGCGTATCCTGATAGGCCCATGATCTTGAGGCGGCATCAGGAAAGAAGCCATTTGTGGAACCGAGATAATAGTTACCCATCAGTTCACCGGCTGCAAGAACTTTTCTGAGCATTGAAGCCAGTACTGAAGGATCTCTCCCGTACAGTTTAAGGACAGATACTGCGCAGGCGTCGGCCACAAGCTCCTGTTTGGTAGTATATCTGATAAGATTCCCCAGGGCAGGCTCTGTCATAGTAAGCAGCAGGTTGTTGTAGTTGCTCAGGTGATGGTCAAGTGCAAAGTGTGCAACCTCCTGTGCCATCAGCGCCATAAGCTCGATCTCGCTGTTCACGGCAGTGATCATTCCCGTGGTGATTATCATGGTGCCGTCGGGTCCCACCCATGCATCCGGCACAATATCCGAGAGTATCCTGAGGCTGATTATTCCCGGGCGTTTGTCGGAATTCCGGACCGGATAGACCATCCTCAGGAGACCGTAGAGCCTTGCTTCAAGATAGCTGTCAATATAGAATAAATTGTTCTGGTCTGCCCTGCTCATGAACTCCCTCATCATCTCCTCCATTGCATAGCGAAGGTCATAGCTGTACCCTGATTTCAGCAGTCCGTCATATGTCTGGGACTCGAGCATTTTAACCTGCCAGAGCGATTCAATGTCAGTCGGAACAATGTCATACTTCCTGAGTTCAGAATAGAGGATGGTTTCAATTTTTCCGGTCACCGGGTCTGGCACGGTCTGGACTGACAGCCGGCCGAGGGGGCGGATAACGAAGTTAATTGTAATCACTTCTCCGGTGGCGCGGTTCTTGCCTTTCAGGCTGACGGGTATCTGGCCGGATGCCACACCAGAGGCTGACAGTAGCATGATGATCAGCAGGATGGCGGTTTTCTTCATGGCAGCATCACTTTAAGGTTATTGTTTTCAGGACATTGGGTAATCAGCAAAGATCGTGCTAAACGGCAGTTTCTATGACTGTTTTTTTGACTGGCTATTGCCTTCGGTGTCAGAGTTCTTTTGCATCCTCGATATCGCGACCCATGCTCTTCTTCAGCTGGTACAGATCCTGTTTCATGGAGGCGACGGTGCGGAGGAGCTGTTTCTCCGGCAGTACCGGCTCGGGCAGTTCGTCACTTATATAATGTACGAACTTCCACAGTTCTCTCACATCGTTGATATGGACTTCATAGGGTTCATAGAGCGGATTGAGGGAGAATAGCACCAGTCTGCCGCTTTTTTCTATGTTGTTTTCAACCACCTTGAAGACGATGCCGTCATTTGACGTAAGGATTATATATGCCTGTCCGCTTCTGATGTCATGCCAGTCCTGCAGAAACTCACCGGTAACCCACGCCTTGTCGGGGATGGGCAGCATTGAATCGCCCTTCAGCTGGAAGGTTCTGTACTTGCGGTTTGGCGACAGGAACGGCAGGTTGAACAGCGGGAGGTCTCCGATGAATTCCGGGTCGGCATAGCCTGTGGTATAGCCTGCCTTGGCCTTCTCGCTGACAAGTTCGATGTTCTCGCGGTTGTCAGGAGCCACGGTGGTGGCAAGTACCCTCAGGTTGCTTCCTTTTATATATGCATCATATCCCCTCTCGAGCTCACCCATCTGGCTCTCGGAGAGACGGGTCAGGTCAACCTTGAGCATTGTGTCAAGCGATATGTTAAAGTATCCGGAAAAAGCCACCAGGGCCTCTATTCCCGGCTGTGCCACGCCGTTCTCATAGCCGCTGAGGGTGGGTCTCTTCATTTGCAGGGCCGATGCCACGTCATCCTGCGTGCGTCCCCTGCGTTTTCTTAAAAATTTTATGTTCGATGCGAAGTACATATTGAAAAATTTGATTATATTGTAATCACAAGTTTGATTAATTTCTAATCAAAGATAAATTAAGTTTTGGAAATAACAAGCAGGAAATGAAAAAAAGTCTGAGGGTCTGAGGATATTCAGACTGCAAGACCGCAGGACCTTCAGACGGAGCGAAGCGACAGACCTTCAGACTTTCAGACCTTATAGCCATGGACACGCGCAGCATATTGCATCTTGACCTCGACACTTTTTTCGTGTCGGTGGAGAGGGTTCGCGACAGCCGGCTCAACGGCCGTCCCGTGATCATCGGCGGCAGCTCGGACCGCGGGGTGGTCTCGAGCTGCAGTTACGAGGCGCGCAGCTTCGGCGTCAGCTCTGCCATGCCGATGAAGATGGCCCGGGCCATGTGTCCCGAGGCGGTTTACATCCGCGGTGACATGGAGATGTACACGAAGTATTCGAGGATGGTGACTGACATCATCGCCGACAAGGCGCCGCTCTATGAGAAGGCATCGGTGGATGAACACTATATTGATCTCACGGGGATGGAACGCTTTCACGGCTGTGCACGATGGGCACATGAGCTGCGTGACACAATCATAAATGAGACGGGACTGCCCATCTCACTGGGACTGTCGGTCAACAAGACCGTCTCGAAGATTGCTGCCGGCGAGGCCAAGCCCAACGGTGAGCGGGAGGTGGTGCAGCAGCAGGTCCTCCCCTTCCTTGACCCCCTCTCAATCAGGAAGATACCGATGATAGGCCAGAAGACCTATCACACGCTGCGTTCGATGGGAATCTCCACTATAAACACCCTGCGGAACATCCCCGCGGAGATGCTGGAGTCGCTCATGGGCCAGAACGGGATGGAGATATGGAAGAAGGCCAACGGCATTGACAACACGCCGGTAATCAGCTACTCCGAGCAGAAGTCGATCAGCACCGAGCATACCTTTGACCGTGACACAACTGATACGGTAGCGCTCAACCAGCTGATAGTGAGCATGACCGAGAAGCTGGCCTATGAGCTGCGGCGCCAGGAGAAGCTGGCATCGTGTCTCACGGTGCGGATAAGATACTCTGATTTTGATACTCACACGCTGCAGCAGCGGATACCCTACACTGCATTTGATCATGTTCTCATCAGCGAGGCTCAGAGTCTGTTCCGGCGTCTCTGGCAGCGGAGGATGCTCATCAGGCTCATCGGGGTGAAGGTGAGCGGCCTGGTGCGGGGTGTGCAGCAGCTGAACATGTTTGAGGACACGCCCGAGATGGTGAGCCTCTATATGACTATGGACAGCTTGCGGGGCCGTTTCGGCCGGTATGCCATCCGCCGGGCGGCCGGGGTGATGACCGCCGCGGAGCGCAGCGAGCGCGAGCTCAGAAAGGCGTCGGAGCTGCTGGCGGAGAAGTCACGAATGGAGGAACGGCTGCGGGGGTGGAGATTTTAGGTCTGAGGGTCTGAGGGTCTGAGAGTCTGAGAGTCAAAGGATATTCAGACTGCACGACTGCAAGACCGCAGGACCGCAAGACTTGAGACCTTCAGACGGAGCGAAGCGACAGACTTTCAGACATGTATATAAACTGTCACTCATACTATAGCCTGCGATACGGCACCCTCTCCGTGGAGCGCCTTTCTGAGCTCGCTGCGGCTACGGGCGTGGAGCGTCTGATGCTGACTGATATCAACAATACTACCGGTGTGCCCGATTTCGTGCGCGAGTGCCGCAGCCGCAACATCACCCCGGCCGCCGGGATCGAGTTTCGTGACGGCAACAGGCTGCTGTATATCGGCATAGCCCGAAACAATGAGGGTTTCCGCGAGCTAAACGAGTTTCTCACACATCATAACATCACCGGCGAGCCGCTCCCTCCCCGTCCTCCCTCCCTCCCCAACGCCTACATCATCTACCCGGCCGGCGGCATCAATGGCTCCGTCAGTACCTCGCACGCCAGCCTCCAGGACAATGAGTATGTCGGCATACGCCCCTCCGCCGCCGGCCGCCTGCTAACTGCATCAAAAAAGGATCTGTCAAAATTTGTTGTCCTCCAGCCTGTTACGATGGAGTCGCCCGCCGACTACCCCATACACCGCAGCCTGCGCGCCGTGGATAACAACCTCCTGCTCAGCCGCCTTACCCCGGAGATGAGCGCACTGCCCGATGAATACATCACCTCTGAAGCTCAGACAGCGAGCCCCTTCCACATGTGGCCGCAGGTCATCGACAACACCCGAAGGCTGCTGAACGACTGCTCCCTGGAGATAGACTTCACCACCCCGAAAAACAAGAAGATATATTCAGCAAGCAGGTATGACGACAAGCTGTTGCTGGAGAAACTGGCATGGGACGGCATGAAGTACCGCTACGGACCAGACAACAGGACGGCACAGGAACGGGTGAAGCATGAACTGGAGATCATTGACCGCCTCGGTTTTTCATCCTATTTTCTCATAACATGGGACATCATCCGCTACTCGATGGCGTGCGGTTTTTACCATGTAGGACGAGGCAGCGGTGCCAACTCCGTCGTTGCCTACTGCCTGAAAATCACCAATGTTGACCCCATCGACCTGAACCTTTACTTCGAGCGTTTCATCAACCCGAAAAGGACATCGCCGCCCGACTTCGACATAGACTATTCATGGAAGGAACGTGACACTGTCACGGAGTACATCTTCCGCCGTTACGGCCACCGTCATACAGCCTTGCTGGGTACAATCAACACCTTCCGCGGCAAGTCGATAGTCCGTGAGCTGGGGAAGGTGCACGGCCTGCCCGTGGAGGAGATCGACGCCCTTATAAGCAGTCCATCAGCTGAGAGCAACAGGGGTGATATCCAGGATCTTATCTTCGAAACAGGGAACAGGATTGCCGATTTCCCCAATCTGCGCAGCATACATGCCGGAGGGGTACTCATCTCGGAAGAGCCTCTATGCTGTTACACGGCCCTCGACATGCCGCCAAAGGGATTCCCCACCACGCAGTGGGACATGTATACCGCTGAAGAGCTTGGTTATGAGAAGCTTGACATACTGAGCCAGCGGGGTATCGGGCACATCAGGGAGAGCGCCGAGATCATCCGTGCCAACTGCGGTGTTGATGTAGACGTTCATGCAATACAGAAGTTCAAGAATGATCCGCTGGTAAAGGAACACCTGCGCCGCGGAGACGCCAAGGGATGCTTTTACATAGAGAGTCCTGCCATGCGCGGACTGCTCAGGAAGCTGCAGTGCGATGATTACCTGACACTTGTGGCCGCCAGCTCGGTCATCCGCCCGGGCGTGGCACGTTCAGGGATGATGAAGCAGTTCATCTACCGGTTTCATAACCCGGACAAATTCGAATATATCCATCCGGTGATGAAGGATCTTCTCAGCGAGACCTTCGGGGTGATGGTCTACCAGGAGGATGTGCTCAAGGTATGCCATCACTTCGCCGGCCTCGACCTGTCTGATGCTGACACGCTGCGCAGGGCGATGAGCGGCAAGTACCGGTCGCGCAGGGAGATGCAGAAGATCACCGAACGGTTTTTCAGCAACTGCCGCGACAAGGGTTACCCTGAGGAGATCACGAAGGAGGTGTGGAGACAGATTGAGTCGTTTGCCGGCTACTCCTTCTCCAAGGCGCACTCTGCCTCATATGCCGTTGAGAGCTTTCAGAGCCTCTGGCTCAAGTCGCACTACCCGCTCGAGTTCATGGTGGCGGTGATCAACAACTTCGGGGGATTCTACCGCACATGGGTCTACGTGCAGGAAGCGCGCCGCGAGGGAGCGGTCATAGAAGCGCCCTGCATCAACCGGAGCACATACAAAACAACCATATATGGTGAGACAGTCTTTATAGGTCTGGTACACATCCAGGGCCTGGAGACAAACCTGGCAAAAGCAATCATTGCTGACCGCGATAAGTATGGCAATTTCAACGGGCTGGAGGACTTTATCTCACGTGTTGGTTCCGGTCTTGAGCAGACTGTCATACTGATCCGTACAGGTGCATTCCGCTTCACCGGGAAGAGCAAGGCGCTGCTACTGTGGGAGGCTCATCTGCTTATAAACAGGGGTAAGACCGAGACTGCCCGTACCCTGTTTAACCCGGAGCCGAAAAAGTTCACAATGCCTCCCTTCGGGCAGTCGCGGCTTGAGGATGCCTATGACGAGATTGAGCTGCTCGGTTTCCCCGTAACGCTGACCTGGTTTGACATGCTTCAGACGAAGTACCGGGGCGAGGTCTCCGCCTCCGGGATGCCGGGCGCCGTCGGCCGAAGTGTGAGGATGGTCGGGCACCTGGTTAATGTGAAGTATATCAAGACAATGAAGAATGAGTGGATGAACTTCGGATGCTTCATCGACAATGAGGGCGAATTCTTTGACACGGTCCATTTCCCTCAGTCGCTTGCTGGCTGGCCTTTTCGCGGCAGCGGCACCTATCTTATCCAGGGCAAGGTGGTTGACGAGTTCGGAAGCTGCTCGGTGGAGGTGGAGAAGATGGCCAGGCTGCCTGTTCAGCCGGATCCGAGATATTGAGGATTTGCAAGTTGCGAATTGCGATGTGCGAATTAAAAAATTGCAGCTCGCAACGCGAAAATCGCAATTCAGTTTTCTACCCGGATGACCCTGGTGATACCTTTAACGGATTGAATCTTCTTGATGATGCCGTAGAGGACGTTTATGTTCGGTACCAGCAGCTCGGTACGCCCCTCGAAGAGACCGTTGTTCATGCTGTAGGTGAAGTTTTTTACCGCCACGCCACGGTACTCGCCAAGAATTTCCGAGATCCGCGCCACTATCCCCAGATTCTCAACACCTGTCAGTCTGACAGAGGTAAGGAATCCCCTGGAGGCATCAAGCCTGGTCCAGCGTGCCCTTAAAACCCTGTATGGGAAGCTGGATATCATGAAATCGGCATTCGGACAGGTGGCACGGTGGATCTTTATCCCCTCGAGTACAGTCACGAACCCGAATATACGGTCCCCGAACACCGGGTTACAGCACTTGGCAAGCTTATAGTCGAGTCCTTCAACCCTCTCATCTATAACAAGATAATCCCCACCGGATGTAGATACTTCTTCCTGGGTATTTATTTCAGGAGCCCTGTGCAGACTCTCTTCGGCATGTTCATCAGCCTTTAGAAGCACCTTTTTAAGCTGCAGCAGATCTATCTCACCGATTGCAATACTGAAATAGAGATCCTGTGAGGTCTTGAACCCGTACTCTGTCAGAAGTTTGACTACAGTGGCATCGCCGTAAGGTATTTTCCAGTTCTTCAATCTTCGTGTGAGTGTCTCCTTCCCTTCGGCTGCCAGTTTGAATTTTTCCTCGTTCAGAGCCTGCCTGATCTTGGTGCGGGCCTTATTTGTGATTACAAACGAGAGCCAGTCACGCTTCGGGGTTTGTTTCACGGAGGTGATGACTGAAACATGGTCCCCGTTCTGGAGCTTCTGCTTTAGCTGTACGTTACGGCCGTTGATCTTTCCTCCGATGCATTTGGAGCCCACTTCGGTGTGAATGTCAAAGGCGAAGTCGAGCAGTGTCGCTCCCACAGGCAGTTGTCTCACCTCACCCTTTGGGGTAAAGACGAAGACCTCATCGGCATATAGTCCGGGGCGGATATCGCCGAGCAGGTCGCTTCCCTCCTTTTCCGATGCTCCGAGCACCTCGCGCATCTGTGCCATCCAGGCATCGAGACCGCCTTCGCCTCTGACACCCTTGTAGCGGAAATGGGCTGCAAGACCCTTCTCAGCTATCTCATCCATACGCCTGGTGCGGATCTGCACCTCCACCCACTTGCCTGCGGGTGTGGCTACGGTAGTGTGCAACGACTCATATCCGTTTGTCTTGGGCACTGATATCCAGTCGCGCATCCTGCTAGGATCAGGCTGGTACATATCGGTAATCACCGAATATACCTGCCAGCATGAGGATTTCTCATGAGACGGGTCTGCATCAATAATGATTCTTATGGCGAAGATATCGAAGACCTCTTCGAAGGCGACACCCTGGCGCTTCATCTTCTGCCAGATGGAGTGTATCGATTTGGTGCGGCTCCTGAGCTCGTATTTCATGCCCATTGCATCGAGCTTCTCCGTTACGGGAGCGGAGAACTCCCTGATAAGCCTGTTCCTGGATGTTGTCGTCTGTTTGAGCCGTGCTTCAATTGCATTATATTCTGCCGGTTCCATCAGTTTCATGGCCAGGTCTTCCATCTCCGACTTGATATTATAATAACCCAGTCGGTGTGCAAGGGGCGCGAAAAGAAAATAGGTCTCCGATGCCACCGGAAGCCTCTCTTTATCCGACAGCCAGTCGAGGCGTCTCATTACAAGAAGTCGCTCTGCGAGAGCTATAAGAATTACCCTGCCGTCATCTGCCAGTGAGAGCAGCAGTTTCCGGAAGTTCTCAGCCTGACCGGAGAAGTCCCTGCCTCTGAGGGCGGTGACGCGCGAGATACCTTTGATGACCTCCTTTATTGATGGGTCATTGAGGGAATCGATTTTCTCCCAGGCTTCCGATCCTTCGCTGATGCCTGATAGCATGGCACTTATGACGGCGGAGGTGCCCAGCCCGATAACTGAGGCGGTCAGTCTTGCCAGCTCGAGATAGTAGAGCGGCAGAGGTTCACCAAGATACCTGGTCTCTGACGGGTAGTATGTCCTTGCGATCTCAGTGGCAAGGCTCAGCGCCGTCCTGTCCGCTTCGGAGACCGGGGCGGGAAGGGCTTTGAGCACCAGGCTCTGCCTGCTGCGTATCTGTGCTGCCAGTTCAGCCATGGTTATTATTTTAAAGGTGAATTGGGCTCCCTCTTCATCTCGAGGTAGTAGGCATAGTCAACCAGCGCGGGGGTGACTCTCTGTAACAGTGCCGTGAATCGGCCTTCCCATGTCATGATCTTGTTCCTCTTTTTCTTGCGGATACCCTTAAGGATCCAGTGCGCAACGAACTCCGGCGACATCAGGTTCTTTTCCTCCCTTGGCGAGTTGCCCTGTTCGGTGCCATTGGCGAGGAGAGCATGTTTACGAACCTCCGAAGCAGTGAATCCCGGTGCGATTACCATAACATGAAGTTTCTCCTTCAGGTTCTCGATCCTGACAGTCTCGAGAAAACCGTGCATGGCAAACTTTGAGGCGGAATAACCTGTCCTGCCCGGCAAGCCGTGAAATCCCGCAATGGATGATACACCAACAATTGAACCCCTGTTCCTTACGATATAGGGCAGGGCGAACTTTGTACAGTAAACAGTTCCCCAGAAGTTAACGTCCATAAGTCGCTTGAGAACTGACAGTTCTACGTCATCAAATAAAGCTCTCATTGAGATTCCTGCATTATTGATCAGGATATGGACAGTTCCGAATTTCTCGATTGTTTTTTCAACAAGGATCCGACAATCCTCCTCACTGGAGACATCAGTTGTGCAAGACAGGGTTTCAGCACCCAGGGCAACTATTTCCTTCTCCAGCTCAGCCAGTCGTTCGGCTGAGCGTGCCGCGAGGACCACCTTGCTGCCGTTGCGGGCGAATTCGAGTGCCGTAGCTCTGCCGATGCCTGAAGAAGCACCGGTGACAATCACTACCTTATCGCGGAATATATTGCGTTTCATATTCTTTCAGACGGAGGATAAATATAATGACATTTTGCCGTTACCGGGTCCGGTGGTTAAATTTTTACAATTTTCGGTAAAAGTGAGGATTTTTTTTTGACAGGAATTTTTTTTGCCCTACATTTGCACTCTCAAAAATTGGACTGATTCAGTAGCTCAGCTGGTAGAGCACATCCCTTTTAAGGATGGGGTCCTGGGTTCGAGCCCCAGCTGGATCACAAAGGCAGCCTTACGGTTGCCTTTTTTTTTGGGGAGGGGGTGTCCATCAGCGTCATGTTTTACAATTCCTGATGTTCTACGAGCATCAACGGAACAGTGCTTACACCTTAGCCGGCATAACATATGCTCACCCCATAGGGGTTAAAGAACTGTATAGACATACTGTAAAAAACAAAGGCCGTCCGGTACGGGACGACCCTTATGTTCATGTTGCCGTTTAAGTTACTTCGAGAGCACAGGTATCTGCCTGCTGATTGATTCCTCCAGGGAGATCAGTGTTTCCGTGCGCATGATACCGGTTATGGCCTGTATCTTTTCAGTCAGCACTTCGCGCAGGTGCTCGTTATCGTGTGTGTAAACCTTGATAAACAACGAATAATTACCTGTTGTGTAGTGACATTCAATAACTTCAGGAATATCCTTCAGTTTGTTGATCACCTCCTTGTATTTGCCTGGATTATCCAGGTAGAGTCCTATGTAAGCACATGTTCTGAATCCGACCATGATCGGATCAACCTTGAACTCAGACCCCTTGATTACGCCAATCCTGATCAGTCTCTGAACCCTCTGATGAATGGCTGCACCTGAGACGTTACAGTCACGCGCAACCTCAAGATACGGTATCCTCGCATTCTTGGTAATGATATCCAGGATCTTTCTGTCCAGATTGTCAATTTGTAAATTTTCTGCCATGATTACTTTCTATAATTTAGTCAATGAATATAATTCCGCCCCTAAACTTGCAAATTTAAAGCAAATCAAGTTCAAATCCTATTTATTATACCGGTAATTCTTTTGACAGAATCAAAATCTTTTTCAACAAGGAATTTTTCGATCCCTTTTACAACCCGGACAGCAGTATCAGGTTCAATGAAGGAGGCAGTACCCACCTGCACCGCAGAAGCGCCGGCCATAATGAACTCGAGTGCATCATCGGCATTCATTATACCTCCCAGCCCGATAACGGGAATGGAAACAGCCCTGGCTGCCTGCCATACCATCCTTAGGGCAACCGGTTTGATGGCTGGACCCGACAGACCGCCGGTGACCGTTGAGAGTTTGGGTTTCATCATCTTTACATCTATGGCCATCCCGAGGAGGGTATTCACAAGTGAGATCGCCTCCGCTCCCTCTTCTTCAGAAATACGCGCAAATTCAGTAATGTCGGTTACGTTCGGCGACAGCTTGACAATGAGCGTCTTGCTGTAGGCCTTGCGGACTGCTGAGATCACTTCCCTGGAAGAGGAAGGGTTGGTGCCGAAAATCATCCCTCCCTTTTTGACATTGGGACAGGAAATATTCAGCTCTATTGCCGGGATTGCCTGAAGTCGATCGAGACGACGGGAGAGTTCGACGTAGTCCTCAATTGTGTTGCCGTTGACATTTACAATTACATGTGTGTCATATTCAGCAAGATGGGGATAGATATTCTTCTCGAAATAATCGATTCCCTTATTCTGGAGTCCGACGGCGTTGAGCATTCCGGCTGCTGTCTCTGCCATCCGGGGATATGGATTTCCCTCGCGCCATTCCAGGGTGGTTCCCTTGACTATTATGGCCCCCAGTTCTGAGAGATCCATGAAATCTTCCAGTTCGGAACCGTAACCGCATGTTCCTGAGGCAAGCATTACCGGGTTTCGCAGCTCCAGTGCCCCTATCTTTAACCTGAGGTCTGCCATTTCAAATCGTTTATGTTGAATACCGGTCCGTCAGTGCAGGAGCAGAGGTTTCCGGAGATTGTTGACACAGTGCAGCAAAGACATATACCCATCCCGCATGCCATGAGGTTTTCAAGTGAGACCTCACAGAATATCCCTCTTTGCCGGCATAGGGCTGCTACAGCCTTCATCATTGGTTCCGGACCGCAGCAGTATACTTTGTCCCACTGTTCATCGCGGAATGCCGGGATGTCAGTCACAAAGCCCATGTGTCCCTCCGAGCCATCCTCCGTAGAGAGCCACACGGGACCCAGGGTACTGAACTCCTTATGGCTGAGAATCCTGGATCTGTTCCTGAAACCAAGCGCAAAGTGAGGCTGCACACCTGATTCGTTGATCTTCCTGCCAAGATAGAGCAGCGGCGCCATACCACACCCGCCTCCCGTAAGAAGGACTCTCTCTCCCATTGCGGGTAGGGTAAACGAGTTTCCAAGCGGGTATAAGAGATTAAGAGTCTCTCCCGGAGCAAGCCGCGACAGTCGCTCAGTGCCGGGTCCCGCTATCTGGACAAGCAACGACAGTGTATTTGTGGTGTAGTCAACATCATGGACCGACAGGGGGCGGCGGAGGAATGTGGAAGGACTGTCTGTCACAAGGGCCTGCACGAACTGTCCCGGCTTTATTTCCGGCAATCCCCCGCCCGAGTGGACTTTTAACACAAAGAAGCTGTCAGTCAGCTTTTTATTCTCGGTAACCGTTAGATCTTCGATCCGCTTTTTCATCAGTAACCCTTTACATGCAAAAATAGACAATTTGGGGATACGGAGTCAGGATGGCATGTATTCGGTAAAAGATTTGTCGGAATAGAACATTACTATCCGTGTCAGTCGCCTGGCAGAGATTTCAGAATCCAACCCGGCTTCTGGTCTTCCCGTCACAGGCGTTTCCCTGCTCTCCTGAACCTCCGGCAAGTCCGGCAGTGCTCCGGACGACACAGAGGTTGTTTCTCTGTCAGATGAGCCCTGAGGCACCTCTGTATCGAACAGGGTGGGCTGGGATGTATACTTATACATGGATCCCCTGCCAAAGAGCAACCATTCGGCTGAAAGCGCCGGATATTTATGCAGCATCTTAATTACGAAATCGAGGCTGGGATTGTTTCTTCCTGAGAGTATATGGGAGATTCCGGATGGCTGAACCCCTATTTCCTCGGCAAATTGAGCGTAGCTCTTGTTCTCGTTCTGTAAAAACGCCTGTATTCTGTCTTTCATAACATATAAATCACTATTACAAATGTAATGAGAATGTTATTTACATCTGTAACTTTAATCTATTTACATTTGTAATAAACAAAACAGAACGTCTTAAGGCAGAGTATATCATTACCTGTAGATGAGCCCTATTTACTGCTTAATTATCAGCATCATTACTTGAGTTTAGAATCTTATACTTACTGATTAATAGTGATTTAACCTTAATTAATAAATGAATTCTAATCAATTCGGCCCGGCAGTCTGCCTTTCATATCAATCCTTAATTCAGATTAATTATATAAAACACTGATAAATAAGACTATATAAAGATTCTTTTCGCTCGTCAATGAAACATTACATTGATAACCCCCGCCTGATTACATTTGTAATTACAAGGTGCTATTCTTTCTCTTTTCAATGTATTTACATCTGTAATCTGGAGGTTTTCTCATCTTTATCCGGTTGGTTGATTCGGAGCTGCGAGATGCATCTTCCCTCCTTTTTCGTTAAGTCGATGAGAATTCATTTTTTTTCTTGTGGATTGACCTCATCCGGGAATATTGAAATCTGGAAACATAAT
>JAVEZX010000051.1:5578-15548 GCA_034002785.1 Bacteroidales bacterium | reverse complement strand
TAAACTTCAAGGCGGATCATCTCTTCTACGGCGAGGATGTTCCCGCATCAGCTATCGAAGAGGACAAGCAACTGGCGGGATTCCTCTCCGCAGTTGAGAAGAGCGGCAGGGGAAGAATCAAAGCCGTGCCGATCCTGCAGGCAAAATCCATGTCGGGCGGTCCGGTAGACAGCCTTTTCTACAGAAAAATCAAGAATCACATCATTGATGCTGTTGTCAGTCAGGAGAGGGTTGACGGAATATATCTCTCCCTGCACGGTGCAATGGGAGTACAGGGTATGTTTGACCCTGAGGGCGACCTGATCAAATCACTTCGGGATACCGTCGGGCCGGAGGTGAAAATTGCCGTGACCTTTGACCTCCATGCAAATGTCACGAAGCGCCGGGCCGGTAATGCAGATATTATCGTAGGTTATCACACCAACCCCCACCGTGACCATTTCAAGACTGCATTTAAGGCGGGTGACCTGCTGATCCGAACCGTTATGGGTGAGATAGAGCCTGTAATGGTGGTGAACAAAATGAAACTTCTGAAAGGCGGCGGGATTAATGTCGATTTCCTTCCCCCGTTCAACAAGATATTTTCTGCAATGAAGAAGATGGAGAAACAGGAAGATGTCCTATCCGTCTCATTCTTCCCGGTCCATATCTGGATAGATGACCCTGAGCTTGGTTACAGTACTATTGCAATCACAAACGGTAAGTCCGACCTGTCACAGAAGCTGGCTGACGAAATATCTGAGATGGCATGGGATGTCCGCGATGTGCCCCAGCCTGAGGGTAACTCTCCGGAAGAGGCGGTTGCCATTGCACGCGAAAAGAAGGTCGCACGAGCCCTTGGCACCCTCGTCTTCTGCGATGTCTCCGATGCTGTAGGTACCGGCACACCCGGTGAAAGCACCTGGATACTGAAGGCACTTGTGGAAAACGGGAGCGAATTGACATCATATGTCGCTCTGCGCGATGAAGCTGCGGCACGCGAAGCATGTAACAGCAACGTGGGCGATGATGTGACACTGACTGTGGGAGGGAAGATAGACACAGTCTATAACCAGCCCTTCACATACACCGGGATTGTAACACTCAAACAGGAGACCTCTTTCGGAAAAACGGTTATTGTGAAACACAACGGCATCCACCTGATTGTCTCGGAACTACCGATGGCATCAAGGACACCTGCAGACTTCAAGGACCTGGGCCTCTCAATCTGGAAAGCCGATATAGTAGTCGTTAAGAACCTCTTTCCGTTCAGGTACAACTACCTCCTTTACAACAGGAAGACTGTCAATGTTATCTCACCGGGACTGAGCAATACCGACCCGTTCGCACTGAACTATGTGCATATCCCCAGGCCGATCTATCCGCTTGATAAAATTGACAGCTGGCGATAGGGTATTTGGATTTCTCCCGGAAACAACCGAAATCAATAAAAATCAAATAAAATGAAAAAGCTCACCGGCCTTTTATTACTGTTGCTGATTGCAGTAGCGACAACTGCACAAAACAAAACTGTATGTAATGACTGGAGAATCTCCGGAGTCACCCAGCTGTTTATGCCGTTCTTTGCTGATCAGCCATCAGTTGACGGCAAAAAATTTGACGAGGCAGCCCTTCTCGAAAATGTGCAGTCTGATGATGCAGACCTGAAAGCATGGCCTGTTGTAACCCTTCCTGGCGACAGCCTTCTCACTTCAATCAACGGTGAGAACCAGCTTGTCAGGGTGACCGGCTTCATCAGCAGTGACCGTTGGACTAAAGCTTCGGTTAACATTTCAACCAATGCAATCTTCGAGCTCAGCCTCGACGGGAAAAAGGTGAAATCACAGGGCAAACCTTCTGACAAGCCTGTTAAGATTGATCTGACTCTGGGAACAGGAATTCACGAGGTGAGCCTGAAACTAATCAGCACGGAAAAAACACTGAGGTTCGCCGCTGACGTATCAGCAGCAAACGATTCGGCTGCACTTTCGTGGAGCACGAACCCCGGCCGTACACTTACAATCAACGATATCCTCGAAGGGGTGAGCATATCAGGAGCAAGGCTTTCTCCTTCAGGCAAATATGTTCTTATCCAGACTACTGAAGTCCTGCCGGGAAGCGGAAAACCCCAGAGCTCCTTCCTGGTTTATGATCTGGAACTGAACAGAAACCTGTTCGCTCTGCGAAACAATGCCCTCCGTGCCGATTGGATGCCACAATCCGACCGGTTCTATTACCAGGTTGACAGGGAGGGGACGAGCGATGTGATCCTGTATGACATGAAGACCGGCACGGAGAGCATTGCCGCCTCCGGACTGAAATCGCCTGGCCGCATTGTATGGTCACCGGCAGAAGATTATTTTGTGTACTCACGGAATGAGGAGGCTGAAAAAACAGGCGATCTGAAACGGGTTTTTGACAACGAGGACCGTATTCCCGGAACGCGCAACCGGAGCTATCTGTATATCTATAACCCGGGCACGAAGGTGTCACAACCTCTTACCGCCGGATCAAGGTCAGCCATGCTGCATGCAATCAGCCCCGACAGCCGGCGGGTTCTCTTCTCCGTCTCACGCCAGGACTACAGCGAGGTCCCTTTCTCCAAGCAGACTCTTTATGAGCTGGAGATCAGTACTATGCGCCTCGATACAATCTGGAAGGACAAGCTGTACGGCGGTTCATGCCAGTACTCTCCTGACGGAACACAACTGCTCGTATCAGGCGGACCGGAGACTTTCGGCACCCTGGGGGTGAAGGTGAGCGACGGCCGGATCCCAAACAGCTATGATACACAGCTCTATCTTTTTGATCTGAAGACCGGTAAAGCCGAGCCTCTCACACGCAATTTTGACCCGGCAGCCGGGATGGCACATTGGGCTCCGGACGGCAAAATATACCTTACTGCCACGGAACGCGACTACGTGAATCTCTACAGGCTTGACCCGAAAAGGCGGAGCTTCACAAAAATCGATGTGCCGGTGGAGGTTGTCACTTCCGTTGACTTTGCGGAAAACAGGAATGTTGCTTTACTTCGCGGAACAAGCATCAGCGCCCCGGAAAAACTTTATGCAATTGACCTGGCAACCGGGAAATCATCATTGCTCTCTGATCCGGGTGCAGACCGTCTGGCAGATGTGTTGTCAGGCCGGACTGAAGAATGGAATTTCAAAAACTCCCGGGGAACGACAATATATGGAAGGGTATACTATCCGGTAAATTATGACCCTTCAAAAAAGTACCCCCTGATTGTAAACTTCTATGGCGGGACAACACCGACCGACAGGTCTTTCGGGGGGCGTTATCCGAAGGGAGTATGGGCTGCCGAAGGGTATATGGTTTATGTCCTGCAGCCCTCGGGATCAACGGGATTCGGGCAGGATTTCTCAGCTCTGCACGTCAACGGCTGGGGGCGCGAGGCAATTGATGATATAATCGAAGGTACCAAGAAGTTCCTGGCTGCATTTCCGTCCGCCGATGCTGCCAATGTAGGATGTATTGGCGCTTCATATGGAGGATTCACCACGATGATGCTCCAGACCCGGACTGATATTTTCCGGACTGCAATTGCCCATGCCGGCATCAGTGACATCTCAAGCTACTGGGGTGAGGGATACTGGGGCTATTCATACAGCTCGGGCGCCACCAAAGGGAGCTATCCCTGGAACAGGCGTGATATATATGTGGATAACAGCCCGTTATTCAACGCTGACAAATTCAGTAACTCCATACTGCTCCTCCACGGAACGGCTGACACCAACGTGCCGGTAGGTGAGAGCCTGCAGTATTATGCAGCCCTTAAAATTCTGGGAAAAGATGTGGAGATGATCCTGGTAAGTGGCGAAAACCATCATATCCTCGACTATAAGAAGCGAATCGAATGGCATAATACAATCATGTCATGGTTTGACATGAAACTCAAGAACCAGCCTCAGCACTGGAACGAGATGTACCCTGACAAGAATCTCTGATCGGGAAGTTCCCGGGCTACCCGCAGGTATCATATGGCGTGTCGGCCTGACCTGTACCTACGCCAGGGCTGCCTGAGACCTCACAGGATGAAAGGGATAAGCCTCTTCGTCCCTTTAATGTATTCACTGTATTTATCCCCGAAATAGGAGAGGCATTCCTTCTCATCACGACCGGCTGTCAGCCACAGCAGCCATGATGAAAGCAATGCGACAGGCAGTGTGTACCACAGCGGCTGCTTGAACCATATGCCCCATGTCAGAAGCAGCAGAGATGAGTACTTCGGATGCCTGATGTATTTAAAAATACCGACGGTGACCAGCTCTGTGGTCTTCTCGAACCTGAACAGCTTCTCGTCAACCCTGACAATGCCGGGCTTCCTTGCACGACTTAACCTCACCACCGCCTCAATTACCAACCATGCAGAGATTAAGAGCAGAATCCATGAGATCAGCTGCTTTACCGATAACGGGTCTGTGAACCATCTTTCATAATTGACAGCAAAAAGCACAATGATGCACTCCCAGCTGAAAAACCTTGTGAACCCGTGGCTGTGAGGCTCAAAAAGACTCTGCTTTGAAAAGAATATCACTGGCAGACTCAGGGCAATGAAGAAGATTACTTTATCCATTTCAGATCGCTGTCAAAGTTGTATGTGATCCCCTTCTCTGTCTCCATCCAAACCTCGTTTCCATGATAGGTAATCTTCAGCGGCACTCCCGAAAGCGACTTCACGCTGATCAGTGTGGCTGTCCCGCCAGACCACTCTATCCCTACCTCGAAGTTGCCCCTGGCTTTCAATCCCGAAACTTCACCTTTAGGCCATGACGACGGCAGTGCAGGCAACACATGCACCACCCCGTTCTGGCTCTGGAGAAGCATCTCGGCAATACCGGCGGTACCGCCGAAATTGCCGTCAATCTGGAACGGGGGGTGGTTATCAAAGAGGTTCGGCAGGGTCGATTTCTCAAGCAGTTGCCTGAGATGTTTGTATGCCTCGTCACCGTCAGACAGTCGCGCATAGAAGTTGATTATCCATGCCCTGCTCCAGCCGGTGTGGCCGCCTCCGTTCTCCAGCCGCCGCTCAAGCGTGCGGCGCGCGGCAGCATAGAGCTCCGGGGTCTCCGGGGTAATCTGCGTTCCCGGATGGAGGGCAAAGAGATGCGACATGTGCCTGTGCCCCGGCTCGGCCTCCTTGAACTCCTCTATCCATTCCATGATCGTACTGTTTGATGCCACCCTGTCGGGAGGGATCCTGTCAAGGATGAATTGCAGCGAGTCAGCCCATTCCCGGTCAACACCAAGGATTGCTGAAGCCTTCCGGCAGTTACCGAGAACCTCGCGGATGATCTGGTTGTCCATCGACGGTGCATATGTCAGTTTGAATTCCTTACCGGAAACCGGGTCTATATAACTGTTCTCCGGCGAGTAGGAGGGAACGGTTACAAGACGGCCCTGGCCGTCAGGGACCAGGAATGTCCTGATGAATTCCGCCGAACCCTTCATCACAGGGTAAGCATGCTCACGCAGGTATGCCGTATCATTTGTAAATTCATAGTGTTCCCATAACGGAAGCGTCATCCAGGCTCCTCCCAGGGGAAACATTCCCCAGTAAACCCCGTCAAGCACCGCGGTCTTGCCGAAGACATCAGTGGTGTGGTGCAAAGTCCACCCCTTCGCACCGTAAGTATCACGTGCCGTGACACTTCCCGGACCGGTTATTTTCTCCATAAAACGTGTCAGCGGCTCTGTAGTTTCGGTCAGATTGCACACTTCAGCCGGCCAGTAGTTCATCTGAAGGTTGATATTTGTGTGATAATCCGAGTTCCACGGTGCGTTTATGTCCTTGTTCCATATGCCCTGAAGATTGGCAGGCAGTCGTGCCGGATAACGAGATGATCCCATCAACAGGTAACGTCCGTACTGAAAGTATGTGGCAATAAGTCCCGGATCATCCTCACCGGCCTGAAACCTCCTCAGACGTTCATCCGTGGGGATCTCGTAAAGTGCCGGATCGCCACCCAGCGAGAGCTTCACCCTGTTATACATGGATGAGTGCTCGGTCTTATGCCCGTTCCTGATCTGACTCATCGACGTCCACGATGCCTTGCTGATAGCCTCCGTGCATTCCTTTCGCGGGTCAATTGACCGGTCAAAGTTCAGATAATCAATATTGTAGTCCGTATGGGCATTGAAAAAGAGTGTAATCTCCTTCCCTCCGGAATAGCTCAGGCTGTTTTCACCGGGGGTCAGTATCCCATCGCAGTTTGTTATTATCAGTGATGCATAAAATTTCATATGCTCACCTGCCGGTCCCCTCCCGGGGTCAACCGGGTCAACCACCTGACCCTCCATGTCAATCCTGTTTTCCGATACAGTTATCTCTGCATCCTGAGGCCGGGTCATCATGATCTCCATGTCAAGTCCTCCCTCTTCCTGCGACTTCATTGTGATTACAATCAGATCCTCACGTGCAGGCACGAAGACTTCATACTCAATTTTTTTCCCGTCTCTTTTAAAGCTGACAGAGGCGATTCCGGTCGAAAGATCCAGCTTCCGGCGGAAGTCAGTCACTATGGCAGCAGTGTCTGCAAACCTGAAGAAGATGTCACCCACAGTCTGATATGACCAGGTTTTTCCCGGTATCCCCGCCAGATACTTTTCTGCCAGCTCATAAGCCTCAGGAATGCTACCTTCAAGTATAAGCTTCCTTATCCGGGGCAGGTTCTCCAGTGCACCGGGGTTGTTGTTGGGAACCTTGAGACCTCCCCAGAGCGACTCCTCATTCACCTGCAGATGCTCAACTGCCGGATCACCGAAGAGCATTCCTCCCAGCCGCCCGTTCCCCACCGGAAGGGCTTCGGTCCACTCCGATGCGGGTTTGTCATACCAGAGGAGGTTATCTCCGGGAGTTTTTTTAAGCATATCACAGCCAGTGGCTGCTACAAGGAAAATCACCAGGTACAGTATGTTTTTTCTCATCGGTTATGAATTTAAAGTGCAGGTTTCTCAAACCTGATAACAAAGCCGCCGTTTGGCATTATTTGAACGCTCACCGTGCCTGACTGGTCAGGAGTGATTGTACCCTGCGAGAATGACCGGAGTGTTTCTCCTTCGGCAATGATGGTGCCTGAAATGCCATCTGCAAATGGCAGGTTCAGATTAAGCCTGAGCGTATCCTTTTCTGCATTTACACCTGCAACGTACCAATCGTTTCCTGATCGTCGCGCAAGCACGATGTATTTCCCGGGATAACCGTCAATGAACATTGACTCATCCCAGCTTACCGGGATCTCTCGCATAATAGATCTTACATAATCCGGAACCGTTGACATTCCCTGAGCCGTCTCGGCATAATGTTGCACACCTGAGAGGAAAAGAACAGCAAGGGCCAGCTCAGCCCCGTTGCCTGTGACACGTTTGTTGTTATCATATTCGGTAAAACAGACCGGTGTAAAGTCCATTGGATCGAACGCATTCCGAGTAAAAGCCAGTGTTGTGGCTTTGGAAGCCACCAGGTCAGCCGTTACCTGATCAAAGGTAGCAAACTCGAACCCGCGGATAGCCTCCATCGACACCAGGTTTGGCCAGGTGCGCTGCAACCCGCGCGGATAGGTGGATCCGTGGCAGTTGACTACCAGTTTGTGTCTGTGGGCATCTGCAAGGATATCCTGGTAATAATCCATCATCGACTGACCGTCGCCGCCGAAAAAATCGACCTTGATTCCCTTTATACCAAGACTCTCCAGTCTGCTGAACTCCTCCTCCCTCAATTCCGGTGTCAGCAGCCGGTCTTTCGGATGATATGTGACTGTGTTCCAGTCGCCCGCCGAGTTGTACCATAAAATAAGACCCACCTTCTTTTCATCAGCCAGTTTTGCCAGTTCTGCAATCTTCTCCCAGCCGATGGTCTTATCCCAGTTAACGTCAATAAGGCAATACTCCCAGCCCATCTCGGAAGCGTAGGATATAAACTGTTTCTGCATTTCATAGTTGACAGACCCGTCCTTCATGAGGGCCCAGCTCCAGGCTGCCCTCCCCGGTATGACATAACTGAAGTCGCCCTCACGTACCGGAAGGGCAAGGTCAGTGCCATGTGTTGACTCAGCTATGATACCGGGACTGCCGCCCATTGTTACTATTCGCCACGGTGTCTGCCAGGGGAGCTTTGATTGCGGATATACTGAACCGTTGGTATAACCCTCCGTGGACTCGGGAAAAGCTATTGTCATCTCATTTGTACCGATCCCTTTCACCAGATGACTGCCGCAGTAGTTACGGTCAGGCCAGCTCTCAGTCAGATTCACCCAGCAACTGCCCGAGCGGAAAAGGGAAGGGAAGACCCACCCGTTGGTGTCAGCCGCCACAACGGCCAGCGGCACCTCCATCAGGTAATTCTCCTCATATGAAGGATTTGTCTGGTTCCAGCCCGATTTTGATGCGGCACGGGGCTGTATCCAGGCAAGCGTTCCTTCACTAAAACCGAATGAACTCGCTTCAGAGGTGATCTGTTTTATCTCTTCGGATGTGCCGGGGAATCTGTAGCAGAATGCAAACCCCTCATCCGAGACCTGGAAAATAACATCAAATGCCTCACCCGATGATGCGGAAAGGTGAACGATGTGCTTCAGCGCACCGTAGTTTACATTCCTTGTCTTGCCATGCAAAAGAGTATAACTCTCCCTGACCTCTGCAGGTCCTGTTACTGAATCAAGCTTCAGTCCGGTTGAGAAATTGACATCACTCCTGACAATACCAAGAAACCCGTCAGTGATTACAGCCGTGTCACGATACATGGCGGTATAGACAGGCTGCCCGTCCTTATTCAGGTTAAAAGCCACCTTTATGCTGCCGTCCGGGCCTGACATCATGATTGTTTCAGAAGAAGCACAGCCTGTTACGACAACCAGCGTCACGAGGGCTGCAAACCAAAGTATTTTCATTTAAAAGCTATTTGAGTTTCTTTTGCTCTTCCAGTTTCTCAAGCCTGATTCCCTCAAGCGGCACGAAACTGCTGTCAGCCAGCTCCGCAATACGGATGTTGCTGCATATTCCCTTGAACATTATCCTGATTGTATTCCCGACGTTTTCCCTGATCGGTTCCATGATCCACGCAAACTCCTCTGGCCCGCTTTCGAGCGAATGCTCTGTCTGCAGCCTGATCTCCTCCTTCAGCTTCTCGGATTTTTCTGCCAGGTCATCACTGGTCATCCACCTCTTCCCTGTCAGGGGCAGTTGTCTTCTGTACTCCAGCGTCTCAAAGAACTCCCATTCCAGCTTCCGGTTGCCAAATGAAAGAAACCGCGGGTTGATATTGGCCACAATAAGCTCATCGCTTTCAGGCAGGTACTTGAACCTTAATTCCTTGAGATCAATACCATACTTCGCCTTCAGCGATACACCCAGGCTTCCCATATGCCGGATCTCACGGTCATTCAGCATCTCCGTCCGGTTGATGGTACGCTTGAACCGTGTGTCAATCTCGAAGAGGTTCATCTCGAGGATGCTTTTGATCTGGGTTATCTGTAAATGCCTATCCTTCAAAAAGATATTCTCTTCCATCAACTTCTCATTCATTTTAGCCAGACTCTGGTTCTTCTCCTCCAGGCCGGAGATGTTGTCCTCGAATTTTGAGACCTTTACGTTCAGCAGGATGAGTTGCTGTATGCCCAGTATTATCAGCCCGGCAGCCAGAAAGGCAGCTCCCCAGACCAGCAGCTTGTTGGCCAGCAGTATCACGGCAACCAGCAGTATGGCCGCCACCAGCAGATAACGCTTTATCCCGGTCATTGTGAATATCGATTTCTTCATTTCATTGTTTTTTTACCGTTATATGCCCTGTGCAGGCCAGTGAAGAATGCCCTGGCATTTATGCCCAGCGACTGGTTCCGGTAACCCCCTTCCTGAACCACAAGTGTCGGCAGCTTCAGACTACCTATCATCTCCCCGTTAGCTGTGAAGTTGTTGTAGGTAAAACTCCACGTCCCTGTCGGATCACCCTTCGCGGGATCAAGACCAAGCGCAA
>JAVEZX010000051.1:0-5478 GCA_034002785.1 Bacteroidales bacterium | reverse complement strand
CTCACCTTTTTGCGGGTATATCGGGGTGCCCTGATTTTTACGGGATCATCAGTTATGCTGTTGACAACCATATTGTTGTAATCAGTACCAGAATAATCGCCGTATTTCCTTTCAAGTATTGCCATTACAATCCCGCGTGTATCAGCGGCAGAGATGGTTTCCCTCCGGCCCAAACCGTCAAAGACCAGGTAAGGCGGACAGTCGTCTTCCGGCCTGACAGGAGTCTCGTACAGAGTATTGGCAACAGGTCTTGCCCCGAACCGCTCGTAAAAGGCAAGCCTCTTGCGGTTCTGCTCCAGCGTCGCCGGATCCTTGCAAAGGGCCGGGTCATCAGGCAGGCATTCGAAGAACAGACCGATGGCATCAACCGATACGGCCTCCTCCCTGACCCGTTCGTACAGTGCTCCTCCCAGGCCTGAAGAGGAGCTGTCAGGCGAGGCAGCTATGTAATCGAGATAACAGAACTGCAGATCAGGCATATACAGCAAGACAGCAAAAGCCCTCACTGTCTCGTGAATGTCCTCTGCAACAAAAACAGCTGTCTGGTACTTCTTACGGAGTGGATTGACAAACTGCGACTCAAGCTCACCGATTTTCTTTTCGCTGATGGCCGGAAACTGCTTCCGGAGTATCTCCTTCACAGCCTCAATCTTCCTTATGTTGGCCTCGTGAAAGGGATTGGTTATTTTTCTAATTCTTATCATAAAATCATTCGATCGGTCCGGAGTTGCTTACAAATGCTATCTGCTTGCCGTCTGGCGACCAGCTCGGGACATTGATGGTGCCCTGGCCTCCGTAAAGATAGGCAATTACCTCAGGGGTGGAGGATGCAAAATCCTGCCGGTCGGTATCGTGTCCGGAGATGGTTACTCTCCTGATATATACATGTTTGTAAAAGGGGTGATCGTCAGCTCTGACATCAGGCATGAACGAGAGGAATACAACCTGCCTGCCATCCGGCGATACGTGCGGGAACCAGTCGTTATAGCCGTCAAAGGTAAGCTGTTCCTGGTCCGTTCCGTCGGGTTTCATCCGCCACAGCTTCATCGTACCGGTACGTGCTGAGTTAAAATAGATATACCTGCCGTCAGGCGAATACTCTGAGCCGTCATCGAGGCCGGGAGCATTGGTGAGCCTTATCTCTTCCTTCCTATCTACAGAAATTTTGTAAATGTCATATTCACCGCTTCGCTCTGCGGTGTAGGTGAGCCACCGGCCATCAGGCGACCAGCCGTGCAGGTAGGAGGGACCCTTTGCTGTGATGCGTTCAGGCTTGCCTCCGCCAGCCGGCATGACAAAGATGATTGATTTGCTATCCTCATCTGCCACATGATGACTGATGCCAAGCATGCTGCCGTCAAAGGAGAGGACATGGTCATTGTTGTTGTTTGTTGCAAAATCCGAATTTATGACTTCCGGTTTCCCGGCAGCAATATCAAACCTGTAAAGCAGACCTTCACTGTTGTATATCAGGTATTTGCCATCAGGGGTCCAGTTGGGCGCCTGGATTGAATTCGGCGCCTGGAAGACTACCCGGCGAAGGCCGGTCTCAATATCCAGTATCTCCAGATTGCTCCCCAGGTAATCACGGTATGGCACGAAATCAGCCTTTGCCGGCCTCGTGATACGCAAATTGGTAAACCGGACGCTCTCCCGGACGGTGTTGTCATGTGAACAGATGAATAGGCCGGCATAGATCTCACCGTCATTCAAACCTGTGGTGATCATCAGAGTATCAAAGGGATTGCCCGCAACTGCGCAGGAGAATATGATCTTGTCACCTCTTCGCTCAAGCTGTATCACATCTGGCGCTGTGACCGTCGATCTGCGCTCGTAAGTCTCAGCCCCCTTGACTGCCCGGTATTGCAGTGATGTCAGCCCGTCGCCGTGGATTGTGCCGCTGACATGCGGCGAATCCGTGTCAAGGGTATGCCGCAGCATCCACCCGGCCTTCCGGTGCTCATGACTGCCCTCACCCATGAAACTGACACCGGCAGTCAGGATGAAATCACCCTTCAGCTTCTTCCATATAAAATGAAACTGATCCTCACCGAACCAGATGTTGTCACCGGATCCGGTCAGAATGTATTCCCGGGTCTGCGGAACAAATTGAAGTTCACCCTTCAGAGCGCACGAGCCAACGTCTGAATGACCTTCAAATATATTCGCTGAGTAATCCTGTGCGTATGATCCGTAGCCTGAAAAAAGAGATGCTGCAAGCACTGTAGTTAAATATTTGATTTTTTTCATTTACTGGTTGATGAGGTTTATAAATAAATCTCCTTGCGTCTGTACATCCGGGAAGCTACGAATGTGAAAAGCAATGACAGACCGCCAAAATAGAGTAAAGAGATGAACTCGAGCCTGTAATCCGGGGCCAGCGTGTCCATACCAACGAACTTGTAAGGGGTTGCGTAACCTATGAGTGACAGGCCCTCCGTGATGTTCGATATTGTAAAGATGAAATAAAGGATAAGTACCAGCCCGATACTCAGGGTGGTGATCGGCCTTGCCCTCTTCACCAGTGTCGACATGACAAGTCCCAGCGATGCGAAAAACAGATTGAGAAGGAGGGTATAGACCGACATTATAATAAAGGCATCTGTGCTGTAAGGTTCTTTCTTGACAATCTCCAGTGTGATGTATCCTGCAATTGCCGTCACGATATTAATAACAGCAACATTCAGGAACACCACTGCGGCCTTGCTGAAAAAGATCTCAGCACGACTCAGAGGCCAGGCCAGCAGGAACTCCGCAGTCTTGTTGTACTCCTCCCTGAGCAGGATGCCTGATGAGAGGACGATTGAATAAATACTTCCCAGGACAAGCATATAGATAACATTGTTGGCGGAATAAAAACCCAAAACCGAAAACAGATCGTCCACATCTGATATCCCCTTGAACTGCAGGGTGCCCTCCGGGAGAATGCTGATCATTGCTAGTATCTTCTGGTTGTTTTCCAGGAAGACTCCGTAAAAAGACATTGTGAGCGCCGTGAGGGCGGTTATTACCGAAGTCCAGATCAGGAGACTCACTGCGTTGCTCCTTAATTCCCTCATAAACAGATTTTTGTTCATCATGCTCTCCTCCGGTTAGTTGTAGTAGTGCATGAAAATCTCCTCAAGAGATGGTTCCTCTAATGTCATATCAGCAATGTTCCTGCTGCTGAGCAGTGAAAGGAGCCGGTTGATCTCTCCGGAATAAAGGAATCTCACGCTCCTGCCGGAAGCGATTGGTATATTCTCAATTCCGGACAGTCCGGTGAGGGAGTTTTCCTCCGCGCTTCCGAATTCGATGAATACTTTCTTCAGTTGCCTCTTTCTGAGAGTTTCTATCTCTTCCACATTGATGATCCTGCCCTCCCTGATGATTGCCACCCGCTTGCACAGCATCTGCACATCGCTGAGTGTGTGTGACGAATAGAATACGGTCATACCCCTGCGGTTCTCTGATCTCAGCAGTTCAAAGAACCTGGCTTGCATCAGAGGATCAAGCCCCATAGTAGGCTCGTCAACAATAAGAAGTCCCGGTTCATGCAGGAGACTCTGTATTATTGATATTTTCTTCCTGTTTCCCATGCTGAGATCCGCAATCTTTCTTTTACGGTCTACCTCAAACAGTTCCGTCAGCTCATTGATCCGCTTCTCATTGCCTTCAGGGCCGAAAAACCTGCCGCAATACCTTAGAAAATCCCCGGTCTCCATCTGGGGGTACGCATTGGCATCGGAGGGAACGTACCCGGTTCTCTGCTTTATCTCTTTCGAATCCCGCACCACATCCAATCCCATTATACGGGCTTCCCCCGATGTCGGGAAGAGAAGATTAAGCAGCACCCTGATGGTAGTCGATTTGCCAGCACCGTTAGGACCGATAAAACCGAAGATCTCTCCCTCTTCAACCTGCAGGCTGATGTTATCAATCCCGCGGTCTTTGCCGTATCTCTTGGTCAGATCCGTGATCTGAATGGCGGGATTGCTCATACCAGGTCGCATGCTTCAGGGGGCATCCACTTTGCATCACGCCCTTCCCACTTGATATTGCATCCTATGGGGTTTGTGACAGGTACGGAGATCTCCCTGCCGGAGATAAGCTCCTCAAGCGCCCTCTCAAGGTCATTGACAGTCATGCGAGTGGTATCACGGGGTGAGTCAACGCCCCTGCCGGTATAGACAAGCTCCCTCTCACGGTTGAAGACGAAGAAATGTGGCGTCTTCAGTGCCCCGTATTCCTTCACCACGTTCTGATCCCTGTCATACAGGTATTTCCACGGGAACTTATGCTCCTCCATCCGTTTCACCATATTCGGAAAACTGTCCTCCTCATAGGTTTGCTCACTGTTGGAGTTGATCCCAACGAAAGCTACCCCGGCATCCTGGAACTTCTCCGCAGTGGCCCGGGTCACCTCATCAGAGCCGATTACATAGGGACAGTGGTTGCAAGTGAAGAACACCACCAGGTAAGGATGATTATCAAAGTCTGACAGGCTGTATTCCCTGCCGTCAGTGGCCGAGAGCCTGAAATCCGGGGCCTTTTGGTCATGTTGAAGTGTATAACTCATATCATTCTCATTTTTGTCATTCAATTTTTCTTACAAACACAATGCTGGGCACCGCCCTCTCCACCTTGCCGGAGGGCCTGTTGACCACTCCGTTGCTGCCCTCATCCCTGAGGTACATGGCTGTGGATCCGCCACCGTCGAGGTTCAGTATTTCTGTGCATCCCAGGCTGCGGGCAAGGGCCCTGAGTTCAAAGAGGCTCATGCCCTCGGCATATTCAGGCTGCCGGCCGTCGACAACTATAAAGAGTATGTGCCCGTCGCCTGTTGCACCGATCATAGTGCGCGGGTGACGGAGGGTATTGAAGTTGATGCTGTCAAGAAGGATCTCCCTGCCGTCATCCATGAGCAGCGGACCGCTCACAATTGCATCTCCGGCTGTCACAGCCCTGCGATCCTCCCTCTCCGGCCCCCAGGCAGAGATGTCAACAGCCTCGCCGTCAGCAGAGAAGAGGCCGGTGGCACGTATGCCGTACTCTTTGTCATCAGTCACAGCAACCACCGAATCATTCACCTTCACAAAGTGGACATTATAACCCTCCTGCATGTTGAAGAAGGTGCCGTTGACGGCCGCCAATACCCCTTCACTGGCTGCTATTGCGCTGGTAACGAGGCGGGTATCAGGCACGGCTACACCAAACTCGAACTTCCCGGCAGTGGTATCGATGTCAATCACGTAAATGGCCTGAAATGAGTCGAATAACCGGGTCTGAACAGATTTCAGCATTACACCCTTCGTCACCTGGCTGGCGTTCCATTCAATTCCGGTCAGCCCGTCTGCGCCCGGAACCGTCTGCCCGTTTGCACCTGCAACCAGCAGTAAAACCATAATTGCGGATATTGGTCTTTTCACTTTCATTTTGTCTACAGCTACTTAAAAGTTTCATAACTTTATGAAATCGGTTTCACGAAATAAACTCCCT
>JAVEZX010000050.1:0-15579 GCA_034002785.1 Bacteroidales bacterium | reverse complement strand
TCGAGCTGATAGAATGGCGAAAAGATAAATATGCCGGCCGTCAGGGCGTAGAGTTCGGCGCACTCGTCAAGAAAGCGGATAACATTTTCAGCAGGCTCACCGGTCACCTTTTCCGCCTCCGCCGCAAACCGGTTCCTGTCTGTCCAGGCGTTAAGGAGTGTGCCATCATCCCAGAAATATCTGCATGACGAATCAAGTGAGATGTAACTGAAGTGGTCCAGGGGGTTCTCCCCGGCCAGGGTGAAGAGTTCATCAACCAGTTCCGGCAGGGTGAAGAGTGAGGGCCCGGTGTCAAACCGGCAGCCGCTTATTCGCAGCTCTCCTATCTTGCCTCCCACCTCCCCGTTCTTTTCAAAGAGGTGCGTCTCATATCCTTTCAGGGCAAGCCTGATGGCCGATGCCATTCCACCTATGCCGGAACCGATTACAACAGCCTTTTCCTTCATCTCTTTCCTTTTTTCAGATCAGCCCTGTCGAGCTTTTCAATATTACTTTTACCAGCAGGAGAATTTTCCTGCCGTCGGATATGCGAAACCGCTGTCCTGCAACTGCTTCAGGAGGCGTCTTTCTGATCTTGCTGAAAAGCGCCAGGTAATATGAATATGCCAGGTATACTCCTCTCCGGCTTCCCCGGTCAAGCCTCCTGATCCCCTCCAGCGCGTCACTGAACTCAGACGAAATATCTTCCTCTATCAGTCTCTTGTCTGCAACCGTGAAATTACCGAAGTCAACCCCCGGGAAATATACCCTCCCCCGGTCTGTATAATCACTCCCGATATCCCGCAGGAAATTTACCTTCTGGAAGGCGGAACCCAGTTTTCGGGCAGGTTCCCTGAGTTCCGCAAAGCGATGGGGCTCTCCGTGGCAGAAGACCCTGAGACACATCAGCCCCACTGCCTCTGCAGAGCCGTAGATATACTCTTCGTAGCTCTTTTCGTTATGGCTCTTCTGCTCCAGGTCCATCTCCATGCTGTAAAGAAATGCATCGATGAATTCCCGGTCAATATTATAAGTATTGACAGCCCACTGGAACGAGTGCAGCACTGGATTGGCGCTGACACCGTCAGCTATCGCCGCTGCGGTATCCTGCCTGAATTTTTCCAGCATCTCACGCTGCTTCTGGTCAAAAAAGGTATCAACAATCTCATCGGCCAGTCGCACGAATCCGTAGATTGCATATATAGCCGGACGATGGGCTGCAGCCAGCGTTCGTATACCCAGCGAGAATGAGGTGCTGTACCCGGTGGTTACCTCCCTGCTGCACCTCAGGGCGATTGTATCATACAGTGTCAATTTCATTGTCTATTCTCTGAACTGTAAGTTTCGAGCTGATTATTACCATTGGCAGTCCTGTCCCCGGCACAGTGGATGCGCCGGTATACCAGACATTTGAGAGAACCTCGTCCCTGTTCGATGGCCTGAATCCTCCTACCTGTGTCATCTTGTGCCCTAACCCGAGCCCGCTGCCGCGCCAGAGCCCGAACATGTTCTGCCAGTCAACCGGGTCAAGAACGACCCGCGTCATAAGGTTCGCCTCTACATTATGGCCTGTGCGTTCCGACAGATCCTTTATCACTGCATCTGCAATTCGCTCCCTGTCACTCCAGTCAGGCTTGAACCGCAGGTCTGGCACAGGTACCAGTATAAACAGGTTCTCACATCCCGCCGGCGCGCTTTGCGGGTTGAAGATGGCATTGGCATTTACATAATAGTACGGTTTCTCCAGCGAGACCCGGTTGCGGAAGATCCCCTTTGAGTATGGCTCATAGTCCCTGTCGCCCAGGAAATAGTTATGGTGATGGATGTTTTCCATCTTCCCCTTCACCCCGAGATAGAGTGTCAGCGGCGCCAGGGTCCATTGCATCCTGTCAAGCCTCGCATCGCTGAAAGACGGACGGTTAAAGACCCTGCCGCGGAACATGGCGGCATCGGCATTGACAACAAAGAAATCTGCCTCCCAGCGCCTGCCAGTAGTATCAACAAAGGCTCTGTTCCTCTTGCCGGTCGATTCATACCCGGCAATTGTGATATTGTAGTTGATTTTTATTCCGGCTTTCTCCGCTTCGCGAACAAGCCCCTCAACAATGCGGTACATCCCCCCTTCGACATTGTGGTAGCCGTCATGAACCATCTCGGTGTAGCTCAGCAGGGTATAGACTGCAGGAGTGTCGAAGGGTGTTGCGCCGAGGAAGAATGACACAAGAGAGAAGATTACCCGTACCTCGTAGGAGGTGAAGTACCTGCTCATCTCACTCCATACCGAGCGCAGCACTTTCGGGACATGCTTCACCGGCAGCTTCGTCATCTGGATGATGAAATCCGGCAGCGACCTGAAGTTCTTTGACAGTACTCCTTTTTCAATGTCATCAAACAGTACGCCGGCCGATGCCAGGAACCGTTCCATTCGCTCCCTGAAGCCAGGTTCGATATCTTCAAACTGTAGGGCCAGCCTGTCAAGGTCACGGTAGATTGTATACCATCTGTCACTGCCGCGAAAGTTCACACGGTAGAGAGGGTCAATCTGCACGAACCTGAAGGGCATCTCAATTCCGGCATCCTTCACAAACTCATCAAAATGGTAGCTCATGCTGAAGAAGGTCGGGGCCATGTCAAAGGTAAAACCGTCAGAGGTGAGCTGGTTAAGTCTTCCTCCGGCCTGACGGTACATCTCTACCATCTCAACTTCATAGCCACGGCGCCTGAGTCTCAGGGCAGTGGCCAGACCGCCCAATCCGGCGCCAACAATAAGCGCTTTCTTTACTGCCATATAATCATTTTAGTTTTTTCTCTGCTTCCGGCAACAGTTCATCTCTCACCCATTGAAAATCAGGCTCCCGTCTGAGCGCCCGCCTGTAGGCTTCGATTGCGCCCCTGTAGTCACCCATCCTTTCGAGCAACTGGCCTGACAGTACCATCGTATTCAGGTATCTCCAGTTGCAGGGAGCAACGGTTCCATCTGCCTCGTAGAGCCTCAGCGCCTCCCTGTAGGAAGTTGTGGCTTTCTCCTTTGAGCCTCCTGCAAATGCAGGCATATGCGCTTCAGAGTTTGCCTTTTCTATCCATACTGCAGGCGAATCTTTCCCTGCTTCAATCGCCTTCTCAAGCTGCTTCAGAGCCTTTGGTCCGAGGGTGACTGCCCGGGCCGGATTTAACCCCATCCGGAACCCAAGGAGTGCCACCCGGAAGGCTTCTGTCTCAGCCCTGTACTCAGGATAAGCAGCAAGCTGCTCGACTTCTGCTGCAAAAGTTTCAATAACCGGCCTGGCAACATCCTTCTGATTAAGGCCAAGCAGATACCCGATATACCCGTACCTGGCTTCGGCCAGCGTATAAAGCGTGCATGCTTTCGGGTCACTCCGGAACTGATCCTCCAAATCCTTCATCCCACTCTTCCAAACCTCCATCTTGCCGCTGGTATAGCCCCTGTATACGGTGCAACTGCTGCAGTCGCCCTGCGCGCAAACCATTGATGCCGGGAATGCCAGCAGTGATATTATGATAAATTTGAATATCCTTTTCATCTGATTTTTCTTCCTTTCCACTCAAAATTCCTGCTTGCGCGCCTCCTGAGAGCGAGGAATGCAATATGGTAAAAAGCTGCGATTCCGGGCAGCAGCCACTGAAGATTTTCCCTCACCCTCTGCCTGCTGGTCAATGCGATCATTGCGTTAAGGGCAATGACCATAAAGAAATATGCTGCCGCGAACTGCCATGGCAGGAAAAGCAGAATAACCCAGCCAACCAGGCCTGTCACCGCATACAGCAGCAGGAAAGCCAAACTGTTCCCGAACATCGAAAAAATATTCCGCGAAAAACCGTTGACTCCCTCGGAATAGCTCCTGTACATCCGGCACTCTATCTCCTTTCGTCCCACGAGCGTATCTCCCCTCAACCGCGATCTCTTTATAAGCCTCATTATCTCTATGTCCTCCGCCATCCTGTCCCTGACCCTTTCATGAAAGCGGTAACGCCTGTAGGTCGCACCATGAAAAAGCATCATCTGGCCGTTGGCAGCTGAGAAGGAGCTCCACCTGCAGCGTCTTATAAGGAATAAAGGCAGCAGTGATAGCAATATCCTGAACATGAACGGGACCACAATCTTCTCTCCCGTGCTCCGCATCTTCTGGCGCGGGAACATCGAGAGCAGGGCCAGCCTGTGCCCTGACGCAAAGGAGACCGCCCTCTTCAGCAGGTCGTCACCCACCATAACATCGGCATCAAGGAAGAGCAGGTAATCATTCTTTGCCTCCTCAGCCAGCCTGTGGCATGCGTGGTTCTTACCCGTCCATCCTTCCGGGAGCTCATCACCCCTGATACATCTGATCCTTGCGTCAACCCTCGCGCAGGCGGATACAACCTCGGCAGTGCTGTCGGTCGACCCGTCGTCATAAACAATAATCTCGGCATTTTTGTAGGGAAGCAGCGCAAGACTGCCCAGCAGCGTGCCTATATTCTTCTCTTCGTTCCTTACCGGGATGAGGACAGATAGCGACGGCAGCCCCGACCTGTCTCTTGCGACAAGAGGGAGATATGGCCGGGAAAGCCAGTTCACCAATGCCACCGCAAAGCGAAGGAAGGTTAGAAATAGCACGATGAACCCGGTAACAGTCAGTATCATAAAGGAATCTGCTTGGCAATGCACTCGTCAAGGAATATATTGTAGGCCTCCTCAAGGTCGGTGACGCTTCTCTCCCTGGCGGAATATTCAATCACCCTTACATACAGGCCCGGTTTCTTCTTGGAATACCAGTCGGGCAGGGCGACATAAAAAAGTATCATCAGTTTGTCAGAGGCACCCGCAATGATCCTTTCAGTACCTCTCCCAAACCTTACGGGCCTGCGGTGAATTGAGGTAATGGTTCCCTGGGGATAGACAACCACCATGTTTTCAGCATCATGAAGGAGCCCCGATGTATAACTGAGAGTCTCCACAACCGACCGCGAGCCGGGCTTAATCGAAAAAGCCCCTGCCTTATTCAGGAAGAGCCTGCTCTTCAGCTGCTCCTCAAGCATCATGATGTTGAATTTCTTGCGGAGAAACAGATCATTTATACGGTAGGCGATGAATCCGTCCCACCAGCTGAAGTGATTGCCGATGAGCATAACGGGCCTTCCTGCAGTATCCGCATTGCACTCGAATACGACTTCGTTGAAATGTCTCTTCAGGCCGGTCCGTGAAAAGAAGCTGAAGAACCTTACAAAAAACGGGATATGTCTGGCTTTGATTATCACCGGTCACTGGCTGTTGGAACAAGTGATTTCGGAGGATCCTTATAATGATCCGGAATGACCGGCAATGAATCCTCCTCTGCCGGCTTGAATCGCTGCAGGTACTTGACAAGGGCAAGCCACTCCTTACCTTCCTGGATACCGGTCTGCCCCGGATTGAAGTCCATTATAAAGTCATCCATCTCGGTAACCGGATTGCCGTCCCTGTCTTTTGGCTCAACCTTGATGAGTCCCAGCGTTTTCTTCTTTACAAGACCCAGGTTATCGGCAATATATGAGTTTGCGACAATAGAATAGAGCTTCGGATCATCTTTTGAGGTATTGACTACCGTCACATTTCCCTGTCTGTCTGTCAGTTCAATCTTGCGCACCTTGTTGAAAAGCCTTCCTTCCGGATCGTATTCGATGCGCAGATGAGAAAAGAAGGGAAAATTTGACGGCGCCGAAGCTGAGGTGAAGAGGAGGATCTCGGTGATATTTTTGAGCTCCTTTCCTGTCACCCACATCTTCGAAAGTGCATATCCGGGAACATTATCTGTCCCTGAACCTAGTGACATTACCCTGAAAATATCAGCCACGCTCTGCACACCCGGTTCGATCGGATCACGCAGCACGCCGGCTGCCACTATAGCGATGTCGGTACCCGGGCCTTCACTGTTTACGTAATCATATACCGCATCGGCCACAAGGGCGCCCAGGTTGCTTCCTCTTGCATCGCCGTACTCCTCGTAAGCTACCCTGAAGGGAGCGACTGCCACTGGCATGGCATATGTCATCCCAATAGGATTCAGTATTGCAACGTTTATCTTTTCCTGCTGATCCAGAATTTCCGATTGTATTGCGCTTTCGGCCCTGGCCCTGTCGTCAACCGGAATGGCTTCGTATTTAACAATTTCAAGGCCCCCACTGCCCACGAGAAGATCCAGCCTGCCGACGAACCTGCCGTTGTCACCGACCCCTACAATAGGCACACCGTTGACTGTGACGGGTTCCTTCACCAGTACATGGGTGTGCCCGGTGATAATGAGATCGATACCTTTCACCTTCTGTGCAAGCTTCACATCTTCTCCTGCCCACACGCCATTTTTATCCTTAGATATTCCACTGTGAGACAGACATATGATAATATCACATCCCTCATTCTTCAGCTCTTTGACAAGCTTCTTTGCTGCAGGGATTATCTTTTCAAAGGTCACCGGCGGGGCATAAGGGGCAGATTCATCGGCATCCTTTCCCAGGAGGGAGAAGATCCCTATCCTGATGCCGTTGACCTCCCTGATTACCCATGGTATCACCAGGCCGCCAGTCCTGAGTGCCTCAAAGGCATCATCTGCCGGATCATCCGGATCGGTGACGGCGTTTCCCATCAGTATCACCGGAATCTCTCCCCGCTGCGAAGCCTTCCTGAGGATACCCGCATAGGCCTCCGGACCGAAGTCGAAGTCGTGATTACCCATCGCAACCACATCATACCCAGCCTTCTTCATTAGCGGAATCTGGAATCCCGTCTCAGGCTCCAGCGCCTGGAACAGTGTGCCCATCAGGCAATCGCCGGCGTCAACCACAAGAGTTGTTCCGGGGTTCTCCTTACGTACATCTGAAATAATACCGGCTATGCGAGCCATTCCACCGATGGTTGGATCGTTGTCAACCACAAGCGGCGTATAGGCCGATTCCGGTGCAAACCCCTGCAGATGCGAGTGAAAGTCGTTTGTGTGCAGTATCGTTAGTTTCTTTCCCTCCTGTGCTGTGAGCACCACTGCCGCGGTGAGAAAAAATGACATAATAATCATCCTTTTCATTGTGCATGAAATTTGGGATTAAGTTAGTAAAAAGCTTTACATCCCTGCCACAGAGTGACTAAAAGAATTGTCCTCTCCGGATGCATCAGGTTCCGGATGGCGCAGACTAAATTCGACTTTCCGTGCAGCTTAAGCTGGTAAATCTACAGGAAAACCGAGAAACCCACCATGATTGCCGGTCCTGAGTATATTTCGCGAAGATCGGTTTCTTCACCCTCATACCACTCGGTACTCCCCCAAACACTCCACACGTATCCGGCCTGAATATCAAAAGTCACCATGTCGCCAAGCGGAACAGCCACTCCCAGTGAGAATCCGGGGCTGAACAGTGAGTAACGATACACATCCGGTTCGTTACCCGAGGTAGGATATTTCTCGACGCATGTTCCGGCCATAACCTCCAGTTCAGCAAATGGATAGACCTTCTCAAGGGGATAATAGTACCTGACCCACGGCCCGGCAGCAAAGGAAGTCTCTGTTATCTTGCCCTGTGAATCGACATGCTGGTATGAAGATCTGACAAACAGCAACTCGAGTCCGGCGGAGAGGTTATCAATAATGAAATATCCCCCCTTCGGGATCAGGCTGAATGACCTTACCTTATGTTCATTGTAAGAATCGGAGCCGGAGGTATATTTGGTTCGCATGATGCCGAGGCTCATCAGGTCGGATCCCCATGATCCTTCAACGATTGCGGTGGAAGTAACCCCCAGAAGAATATTTCCCTTTTCAAGCTGGGGCGCCTGTGCCATTGCACTGTATGCAATCACAAGGGCTGCAGTTATTGTCAACAGTTTTCTTTTCATAGTTCCGGCTTATTACAGGTAAATTGTGAAACCCATCCTCAGACAGAATCCGCTGGTTATGAAGCGGACTTCGTCCTCAGTCTCCACGTCAGTATTCTTCAATGAAGAGCGCAGGTAACCCGCTGCGGCATCAAAGGTCACATTATCGCCAAGGGGAAGTGCGGCCCCCACCATTATTCCGAACATTATAAAAGGAGTCTTTTCATCTTCGACGTACCATAATTCCTTCTCTGTGCCAAAGAGAAATTCGGCTTCAGCGAAGGGGTAGAATTTGTCAAGAGGATAATAATACCTCACAAAAGGACCGATCCCCATCATACTTTCCTTATAGGTGTCGTCATATTCCAGATCCTTCTCAGTGTACCCGCAAACTACTGCCTGAAGGCCCGCTGCCAGATTATCGGTCACAAAATATCCCGCTCTCGGCAATATGTTATAGCTTGTACGCTTGAATGCATCCTCGGCAGGTTCGGACCCGTACTTGTACGTTGCCTTGATGAAGCTGAGACCAATAAGCTCTGAACTGGCTGATCCGCTGAGAGCTATTGTCGAGGTAGCCCCCAGCAGCAGGTTGCCTTTTTCAAGCTGAGGCTGTGCTGAAATGGTTGCAATACCCAAAAAGAAAACCGCAACCGTCAGAATAGATTTTTTCATAGTCCGTGTTTTAGGTATGCCTACTCTTAAGTTTTTCGGCCTCTACTCCCTACTCTTGACGGGGATTTTCGGGAAACTCCTTATATAATTGTGTCTGAGGTTATTGTTAATCAAATTTACACTACGGGAAAGGCGTTGTCAAATTTTTCTCTGCAATGGTTGAAAGAGTGCTCATCTCTTCCTGGTCATATATACCTCATGGCAATGAGCCTTGATTATCTTTGCATTAACCAAATAAATCCAGGGAAAATGATCAGGGAAATAAAGATGCAGGATCTTAATACCGGACAGTTCATTGCTGAGAAGGTGAATGAGATAAGGGCCGCCGTGGGAGATGGTATGGCAATCAATGCTCTCTCCGGGGGAGTCGACTCGTCGGTTGTAACAATGATAGGCCACATGGCGCTGGGCGAAAGACTCAGGACGGAGTGAGGATGACCGGCCGTGCTGCAGGACTGCCTGAAGAGATGTTCAACCGGATCCCCTTCCCCGGACCGGCACTGGCGGCGCGCATCATCGGCGAAGTAACTCTGGAGAAACTGGACATCGTAAGAAAAGCTACTGTCATTGTTGAGCGGCTCCTGGCAGGCCGGGGTGCATTTCAATACATGGCTATCCTTCATGACGACCGCGTTACCGGCATGCGTGACGGCAAGCGCGATTTCGGGAGGCAGAAAGAGGTACGCTGCTGGGACAGTGTCGACGCCCGTACTGCCACCCCTACCCGGCTGCCGTTTGAATTGCTCGAGAAAATGGCGGCTGAGATTCTTTACACCGTCCCCGGGGTGGTTTCAGTCACATATAACATAGCTACCAAACCTCCCTCAACCATAGAAGCAGTCTGAGGAATTGCGAGTTGCGAATTGCGAATTGCGAATTAATTAAAATCGCAAATCTGAATTCGGCATTCGTAACTCGCCATTCATAACTCAAAGGGCATCTGCCACAACGAAGGTCGACCCGCCGATGAAGATCATATCTTCAGGCAGGGCGGCCGCACGCGCCGCACTGAGAGCCCCGGCGACTGAAGGGTAGCTGTCTCCGTTAAGCCCGTACTTCACTGCCTCCGCCATGAGCAGCTTCTCATCTAGCGCCCGCGGTACTGACGCTCTGGTAAAATAATACCAGGCATCCCGCGGGAACAATGGCAACACAGACGCCAGATCCTTGTCATTCACGAACCCTATCACCATGTGCAAGCGCTCTTTGGGCGTAGCCCTGACCTGACGCATAACGTACTCCAATCCCTCACGGTTATGGCCCGTATCACAAACCGTCAGAGGCGACCGCGACAGCACCTGCCAGCGACCCAGCAACCCCGTATTTGTGACAACCGCTTCCACTCCATTCAGAAAGTGTTGCTGCTTCAGCCCAAAGCCAGCCGATAACGCCTCCGCCACCGCCGCAACAGTCTGTAAATTTTTCTGCTGCGCCAGCCCCCCCAGAGGAGTAAGACCCTTGATCCTGATACCGTCACCTGGTCCGGTCAGGGTAAAATGCCTCATCGCTCTCGTGGCCCCTGCCCGGTCCAAAACGCACCTGTACCGTTTGTCTGCAAAAGTAAGCGGAGCATTCATCGCATCTGCCCTTTGCCGGAAAACAGCTACGGTCTCTTCCTGCGTCTCACCGATTATTACAGGCACCCCCTCCTTGATGATGCCCGCCTTCTCCCCTGCAACCGCAGCAAGCGTATTGCCCAGGAACTCCATGTGGTCATGCCCGATGTTTGTAATGACCGAAAGCACCGGAGTAATTATGTTCGTGGAGTCGAGTCTGCCGCCCATCCCCACCTCAATAACCGCAACATCAACCTTCTCCCTGGCAAAGTAATCAAATGCCATCGCCACGGTCAGCTCAAAGAATGAAGGAGAGACCCTGCGTATCAGCGAGTCATGCTCCTCAACGAACCGTACCACCTCATCCTCTCCGATCATCAGCCCGTTGACCCTGATCCTCTCACGGAAATCCTTCAGGTGAGGAGAGGTGTAGAGCCCGGTCCTGTATCCGGCCTCCTGCAAAATGGAGGCGGTCATATGAGAGACAGAGCCCTTCCCGTTGGTTCCTGCCACGTGAATAGTACGGAACAGCCGGTGAGGATGCCCGAATGACCGGTCAAGCTCCTCGGTATTGTCAAGATTGCCCTTGTATGCCGGCTTCCCGATGCGATGGTATGCCGGCAACAGGCTGAAGAGATAGTCTACGGTTTCAGTATATGTCATGTTAATAACCTTTATGCTGTTGTTCGCAAATTTACAAAAAGCACTTCTCCCGCGTAGACGGTCCGGCTATCTTTGTCCCCGGTGGGATCTGCGCCGGAGATGACACCCTTTAAACAAATCCGTTATGGCGAAAAAGAAAAGGCAAAAAAAGATTTTTATTCTCGACACAAATGTGTTACTGCATGACTTCACATGCATCTACAATTTTGAGGAGAACGATGTGGTCATACCCATCGTGGTGCTGGAAGAGCTTGACAAGTTCAAGCGCGGCAATGACATGATCAATTTTCACGCGCGGGAGTTCACCCGCGAGCTTGACAAGATAGCAGGCGACATGCTTCTTACAGGTCCTATCCCGCTGGGCGAAAAGCTTGGGACACTTCATATCGAAACCGGGAAGCAGTTCTCAGACAGGGTCTCTGAATCCTTCCCCGAAAGAACCCCGGACCACCGTATACTGGCAATTGCCGACTTCGTTACACAGGAGAACAAAGACAAGGTGGTGGTACTGATCACCAAGGACATCAATCTCAGGATGAAGGCAAAGTCCGTGGGCGTCATGGCCGAAGACTACCAGAACGACAAGGTTGCCAATCTTGATGACCTCTATAAAGGCATAAAGATCATTGAAAACATTGACCACTCACTTATAAACAAGCTCTATGAGCAGCCGGATGGAGTTCCGGCTTCGGAACTGAAAGTGAAGGACACGGAGCCCGGTCACCATTTCTATATCCTCCGTAATACCAACTCCAGTGCACTTGCTCACTATAACCCCGCCACGAAAATGCTTGTAAGGGTTCTTAAGCAGACCACTTACGGCATTGATCCGCGAAACGCCGAGCAGACCTTCGCACTTGATGCACTCTGCAATCCCGAGATACAGCTCATCTCCCTTACCGGCAAGGCAGGCACGGGCAAGACCCTGCTGGCCCTCGCGGCAGCGCTGCACCAGCACAAACGCTACAAGCAGATCTTCCTGGCAAGGCCCATAGTGCCCCTCGCCAACCGCGACATGGGATTTCTCCCCGGCGACGTGAAGGAGAAGATGGACCCTTATATGCAGCCTCTATTTGACAACCTGACGGTCATCAAACATCGCTTCAGCGCCCAGAGCCCTGAGTTCATCCGGATTAATGACATGATCAAGGACGAGAAGCTTGTCATCACTCCCCTGGCTTATATCAGGGGACGAAGCCTCTCCAACATCTTCTTCATTGTCGACGAGGCCCAGAACCTTACGCCCCACGAGGTGAAGACAATCATCACCAGGGCCGGAGAGGGAACGAAGATGATCTTTACCGGAGACATCGAACAGATTGACTCTCCCTACCTTGACTCCGGGTCAAACGGACTGAGCTACCTGTCAGACAGGATGAAAGGCCTCGATCTCTTCGCCCACGTTCATCTTGTCAAGGGCGAAAGGAGCTTCCTTGCGGAACTGGCAAGCAGACTGCTATAGACCGGCTTTTTTGACTATTTTTACGACCGGAACAGTAACCTTTTAGTATTGAAGAGGAAAGTAGCGTTTCATACCCTGGGATGCAAGCTTAATTTTGCCGAAACTTCCACGATGGCCCGGACCTTTCCCGAAGATAAATTCGAGAGGGTTTCACCTGACAGCCATGCAGATATCTATGTGATCAACACATGTACGGTCACCGATGCTGCTGACCGTAAGTGCAGGCAGACCGTTCGTAAGTTCGTGCATAAAAACCCGGACGCCTTCATCGCCGTAGTTGGATGCTATGCACAGCTGAGACAGGAGGAAGCTGCCGCCATCGAGGGGGTGGACCTCGTGCTGGGCACCTATGAAAAGTTCGACATAGCTTCCTATATAAATAACATTGAGAAACGGACCGCACCTGAAATTCATTCCTGCGAAAGGATTGATACTGAGGGATTCATGTCGTCATGGTCAGCCGGCGACAGGACAAGGTCATTTCTTAAGGTGCAGGACGGATGTGATTACCATTGTTCATACTGCACGGTTCCCCTGGCACGGGGCAGCAGCAGAAACCCGCACATAGCGGAGATTGTATCAGAAGCAGAGGCAATCGTCGGATCAGGAGTCAGGGAGATCGTACTTACAGGTGTCAACGTGGGCGATTTCGGGAAAAGCACCGGTGAGTCTCTTGAACAACTGCTCTCCCGGCTCGTGAAGGTCAATGGACTGCAAAGACTGAGACTCTCATCCATTGAGCCAAACCTGGTAAGTGACCCGGTCATTGAGATGATAGCATCCGAAGAGGTCCTGCTGCCGCACGTCCACATGCCGCTGCAGAGCGGGAGTGACAGGATCCTGGGCCTTATGAGACGGAGATACCGTCGTGAGGTCTTCCTCGACAGGGTGATGAAGATAAGGGAAAAGATGCCGCACGCAGGGATAGGTGCCGACGTAATCGTAGGCTTCCCCGGCGAGACTGATGAAGATCATGCGGATACCTTCAGCTTCCTCGAGAGCCTGCCTCTCTCCTATCTCCATGTCTTCGCCTATTCGCCGAGACCCGGCACACCTGCTGCCGACATGCCCGGCAGGGTGAGCAAACAGGAAAAGGAGAAACGCAGCAGGCAACTGATCAAACTGTCGGAAAGCCGGCGGATGCAATTCATGCGCAGCGCATCCGGACAGGTACAGGAGGTGCTCTTCGAACAGAAAGGAGCTGATGGCATGGTGGCAGGTCTGACCGGGAACTATATCAGGGTGCTTACTCCCTGGATCAGGGACCTTCCCGGAACAGTGCGAAAGGTCAGACTGACAACTCTGCGCGGCGACTCATCAATGAACGGGGAACTAATTCAGACTGAAAATATATGAAACGTGCAGGCTATTATTTATTCGTTGCCCTCAGCTATACGATAACCCTGCTCCCCATGAGGGTTCTGCTCCTGCTCTCTGACCTGCTTTGCCCGGTGATGTACCACATCATCCGGTACCGCCGGAAAGTTGTTGAAAAAAACCTGAGAAACGCTTTCCCGGAAAAAAGCCCCGAAGAACGCAAACGGATCGAGATAAGATTCTACCGTCATCTCACTGACATGTTCTTTGAGACACTCAAGGCAATGCACCTGACACCGGAACAGATGAAACGGCGCTTCTTCGTGCCTGACACATCACTTACCGACCGGTTCTACAACGAAGGACGGGATGTGGTGGCTCTCTCCAGCCATTACAACAACTGGGAATGGTTCTCGTCAATGCAGCTCTCCACAAAACACAGGGCAATCACAATCTATAAGCCGTTAAAAAACAAGGATTTTGACCGCTACATGTTCAGACTCAGGTCGAGGTTCGGAGTATGCATTACCCCGATGAGCCACATAATCAGGGACCTGGTGAAGTGCCGGAGCGAAAAGATACTGACACTGTCCGGTTTTATAGGTGATCAGACCCCTCCCAGGGATGACATCTCATACTGGACTACCTTCCTCAACCAGGACACGGGCTTTTACCGGGGCGCAGAGAAGGTGGCTGTGAAGTATGACATGCCTGTCATATTCATGCACATAGTCAAAAAGAAGAGGGGATTCTACGAACTTGAGTACAGACTAATCTCCGAACATCCCAGGGAGGAGGAGCCCAATGCCATCACAGCCCGTTATGCTACCATGCTTGAAGAAGTCATAAGAGACAAGCCTGAGTACTGGCTCTGGAGTCATCGAAGGTGGAAATACAAAAGACCGGTGCACAATGACTGAGACAGCCGTCGTCATACTAAACTGGAACGGGAGGTCATTCCTTGAACAGTTCCTTCCGGACGTGGTCCGGCATACCCTCATCCCGGGCACTCAGGTCATTGTTGCTGACAACGGATCGGAGGATGACTCAGTGGAGTGGGTCACCGCCAACCATCCCGAAGTCAGGGTCATAAGACTCGGGAGCAACCACGGATATGCCGGAGGATACAACAGGGCGCTGAAACAGATTGAGGCCGAATATTACATCCTCCTCAACTCGGACGTACTCGTCGAGCCCGGCTGGGCAGAGAAGCTCATCACCTTCATGGATATGCATCCCAATGTAGGTGCCTGCCAGCCAAAAATCAGATCATTCTCCGATACAGCCTCATTTGAGTATGCAGGCGCGGCAGGCGGATACATCGACAGACTTGGCTACCCCTTCTGCCGGGGACGCATCTTTGACACCATTGAGGATGACCACGGCCAGTATGAAGACACCCGTGAGATCTTCTGGGCATCCGGATCATGCATCGCTGTAAGGGGTGCGGCATTTGACCAGTGCGATGGCTTTGACGAGTCGTTTTTCGTCCATATGGAAGAAATAGACCTCTGCTGGCGGATGCAAAATGCCGGATATACAGTGTGCTACTTCCCTCATACAGTGGTTTACCACGTCGGCGGTGGCACGCTGGGTTACGGCTCTCCCTCAAAAATCTACTACAACTTCCGGAACAGCCTGATTATGCTGGCTAAAAACCTTCCGGCAAAACATATGCGCAGAACCATCCTTGCAAGACAGCTGCTTGACGGGCTGGCATGGCTGATGCTTCTCTTCCGTGAAGGCAGGCCGGCTGCAGCAGCAGTGGTGAGGGCGCACAGGGACTTCCGCAGGCAACGCACGGCTATTAAAACATTCAGAACCATGACTCCCAATCCGGGATTTTTCAACATGCCGCATACCGTGATGAACAAATATCTCCTTTATGAGTATTATATACGCGGAAGAAAAAAATTCTCCGAACTGAAGTGGACCTGACCAGAAGACAACAAATGGCAATTTTCCTGACGGTGGTGCTGACCGTCTACATACTTACGAATTTCTACCTGTGGTTTAAGGGCCGCAGGGCGCTCTCCGGAGAAGGATACGGAACAACATGGTACACACTGACCTTCATAGCCCTGGCATCA
>JAVEZX010000049.1:0-16631 GCA_034002785.1 Bacteroidales bacterium | reverse complement strand
AATTGAAAAATTCGGCATGTAAAAATCCCGGTTGAATATTCTCATCTCTGCATATATTTTCTCGCACGGAGATGATTATCATCATTGAATAATAACTGCAAAACACCATCTTTGCATCCGTTTTAAGTGAATATTCACACAGATGTACAATCAATATCAGGATTATCTCAGGCACCAGATCCATGAGATAAAGGAAGCCGGTCTCTATAAGAATGAACGAGTCATTGTCTCACCCCAGGGTGCTGAAATAACCCTTAACACCGGGCAGAGGGTGCTTAATTTCTGTGCCAACAACTATCTTGGCCTATCCGCAAATAAAAAGCTTGTTGAGGCTGCTAAAGAGGCACTAGAGACTCATGGCTACGGGATGTCATCGGTACGGTTCATATGCGGCACCGGGGATCTCCATAAGGAACTGGAGCACAAGCTTGCTGAGTTCTTCGGGACAGAAGACACAATTCTCTATGCTGCCTGTTTCGATGCCAACGGAGGTGTGTTTGAGCCACTTCTTACCAGTGAAGATGCAATAATCTCAGACTCTCTCAACCATGCATCAATTATTGACGGTGTGCGTCTCTGCAAAGCCCAGCGTTACCGTTATGAGAATGCCGATATGGAAGACCTTGAAAATCAGCTGCAGCTGGCACAGGAGCAGCGCTTCAGGCTGATAGTCACAGACGGGGTCTTCTCAATGGACGGGAACGTGGCGCCGCTTGACAGGATTTATGAGCTGGCAAACAAGTACAATGCGATGATCATGGTCGATGAGTCACACTCTGCCGGGGTGGTGGGTGAAACCGGCCGCGGTGTCACGGAACTCCACAACCTGAAGGGTAAGATCGAGATCATTACCGGTACCCTGGGCAAGGCATTCGGAGGTGCCATCGGCGGATTCACAACAGGTAAAAAAGAGATAGTTGAGATGCTGCGTCAGCGCTCCAGGCCATACCTCTTCTCCAACTCTATCCCTCCGCTTGTAGCTGCCGCAGGTATAAAGATGATTGAGATGATGACTGAGACCAACGAATTGCAGGACAAGCTCCATCACAATACCAGGTATTTCATGGATAAGATGCTGAAGGCAGGATTTGATATCAAACCAACCCAGTCAGCCATCTGCGCCGTAATGCTCTATGACGCCAAACTGTCCCAGGAAATGGCGGCAAGGCTGTTGAACGAAGGCATTTACGTAACTGGATTTTATTTCCCGGTAGTTCCGAAAGGCCAGGCCCGTATCAGGGTCCAGCTCTCCGCAGCACATGAGCCGGCACATCTTGACAAGGCCATTGAAGCATTCACAAAGGTTGGGAAGGAACTGGGCGTTCTAAACAAGGCATAAAACCAGAATACAAATTATTCAATCCAACAAGGGGGAAGCTTTATATTTCCCCCTTTTTACTTGCTTTCCCCTGTGATTTTCTTATATTTACTGAAACATATCTGAAATGTTACATGCGTTGAGCCTGCGGAAGGCGTTAAGAGCCGTAATGTTTCTTCTGGCCTGTCTACTCATGACGGGTTGCTACACGCTGAAGACGGTGCCGGTAACCGGTATTCCTGCTGAAAGACAAATCCTGATTATTCATGCTGACGACAACTACTGGACCGTCGACATTTACTCAGTATCAGAAGGAATGCTGACCGGACATATCGCCCCGGGTGATCTGAAGGTTAACAAGGGTAACAGTGCACACCTTTACGTTGCGCCCTCAGATGCAGTCACGGTGGAAGGTGATACCGTGAGAGTACCAACGGCAAATATTGCCAAGGCCGACTATCAGGCCATCAAAATGGATGATACTATAGGTTATAGTGCCATTTGGGCAGGAGTAATCTTTACACTGCTCCTGTTTTTCCTGTAATCATCAACCTATTCCGGTTCTGCACCGGGATTGATCGTATGATTACAACCAGATCCACATCAAAAAAAACACTATGAAAAACTTCAATACTGTTCAGAAGATTATTGCCTCGGTTCTGTCAGCTCTGTTAATAATACAGTTCTCCGGGTGCCGCACTCTTGCCACGTTGCCCCGCAACGAAATCCAGTATGCTGAAAGAACTCACTATTACATCCACGGCACCAATTCATCATTCGAGGTTTCCGGGACAACAATCGATAACGGCATATTCACAGGTATTGTTTCTCACCCGGCCACTAAACCGGCCAAAGGCCAGTTAATGCATCTATATGTCGCCCCTGACTCGGTAATTAAATTGGACGAACAGGTAATCAGTGTGCCTGTCTCCAATATCGCAAAAGCAGAAATCTACAAGGTTGATGCCGGTAAGGCTATTGCAATAGGAGCCGGAACCGTCACGGCTGCTTTCTGGACATACATAACTATTGTATTGATTGTTAAAGGAATATCTTGCCCCTTTGTTTACAGCGAAGACATCGCGGATATCAACTTCGAAGGGGAGATATACAGCGGAGCGACGGCAACACCCCTTGAAAGGGATGACTATCTCAGGCTGAAGACGATCTCTCCGGTGAATGACCTGTACAAGATCAGGATTACGAATGAGGTAAAGGAGATCCAGAATACCAACCTGGCTGAACTGCTTGTTTTTGATCACCCGGCTGATTGCGAAATCTTTGTTGACAAATATGGGCAGGCTCATTCTGTTTCAGCCATCAGCAGACCTCTTTCGGCTGCAGATATTTACGGAAAGTCATTGCTCAGTGAACTCTCATCGTGCGATGATCTCAGATACCTGAGTGAAATCCGTAAAGATGATCAGGTTTTTGACACCATTGCCCTCTCATTTGAAAAACCGGAGGACTGTATATCCGGAAAGCTTGTGTTATCCGGGAAAAACACGATGTGGCTTGACTATATGTTCGGGAGACTCTCAGACATGTTCGGCAGAAGACATGATGAATGGAAAGAGAGGCGAAACAAGAGGACACGTGAAGATCTGTTACAATGGACTCTTGATCAGGGGATCCCGCTTTCGGTCTGGATTGAAAAAGATTCCGGTTTGGAGTTTGTCGATTACTTCAATGTGCCAGGACCTGTTGCTGATAAAAAGGATATTCTTAAAATTGATCTTTCAGGAATCAGTGGTGACAGGGTGAATATCAAGCTCGTATCAGGAGTACTATTCTGGGACATAGATTTTGCCGGGATGGATTTCACCTCAGACACAGAACCGCTGAAAACCGTTGTGGCCCTGGAAAAGGCGACTGACGATACAGGGAAAGATGTCACCTCCCTCCTTGAATGTGATGACGACAGCTACCTGGTCCAGCCGTTTGTCAATAATGAGGCCTCCCTCAGCTTCATTACTCCACCGTTTACGGAGGGAATGGAAAGAACAGTGTACCTTCACAGCAAAGGCAATTACGAGGTGCTTCGTGAGGCAAGCGGTAAGCCCGACATGGAATCGCTACTGGTTATGCTTCAGCCGGGAAAATTCACCCGGTTCTCGAAGGAACACTTTCTCCAGTATTACTCCGGACCCAGATAACCTGCCTCCGGCTGTTGAAATATTAAACTTTCTTGTCACTCCCATTTATTAATATGTATAGTGAAGGTTTATAAACTTAAACTTTTTTGAGTTTTTCCTTGTTTTTTTAAAATAATGTCTACTTTTGCCAACCACAGATGAGATCATGAACCAGACTTCACTATTTATTATTGCCCTCATTCTTATTATCGCTACGAGCGCATGATCGGGGAGTAATATATAGTTAAGAAAAAAAATATACGAAAGCTTCCCGGAAAACCGGGGAGCTTTTTTTTTAACCCGGCACCAATGAAGAGAGAACTAAGGAGTGCAAGAACAATGACCGGCCGGACTATGGCCGGGGCAAGAAGCCTCTGGCGTGCGAACGGCATGAAAGAAGAACAGTTCGGCAAACCGGTAATAGCAGTCGTCAACTCATTCTCACAGTTTGTACCCGGCCATGTCCACCTCCACGGGATTGGACAGCTTATCAGGAAAGAGATAGAAAGCCGTGGCATGTTCGCTGCCGAGTTCAATACAATTGCAATTGATGACGGGATTGCCATGGGACACGCCGGGATGCTCTACTCGCTTCCCTCACGTGAACTGATTGCCGACAGTGTAGAGTATGTATGCAATGCCCATTGTGCCGATGCAATGATATGCATAAGCAACTGCGACAAGATCACCCCTGGAATGCTTATGGCCGCCATGCGCCTGAACATACCGGCCATCTTCGTCTCAGGCGGTCCCATGGAGGCCGGACGGTCAGGAGGAAAAGCCGTTGACCTCATTGACGCCATGGTAGCCACGGCTGACGACAGCGTAACTGATGACCGGCTCCTGGATATCGAGAAATCAGCCTGCCCCACATGCGGCTCCTGTTCCGGCATGTTCACCGCCAACTCGATGAACTGCCTTACGGAGGCACTGGGACTTGCACTGCCGGGTAACGGAACTGTCCTGGCAACCCATACCGGCAGAATGAACCTGTTCACCAGGGCAGCACATCTGATCACTGAACTGGCCGGCAGATACTATGAAGAAGGTGACGATTCCGTACTACCCCGCTCAGTTGCTACCAGGGCTGCCTTCATCAATGCGATGTCACTTGACATTGCCATGGGAGGATCCACGAATACCGTGCTTCACCTCCTTGCCATCGCCCATGAGGCCGGAGTGGATTTCACGATGAATGACATTGATGAACTCTCGCGCAGGGTGCCAAACATATGCAAGGTCTCTCCCTCATCCTCCTTCCACATTGAAGATATTAACCGTGCCGGAGGGGTTTTTGCCATCCTCGGCGAACTGGAACGTGCCGGGCTCCTTGACACCTACGTCAGAAGAGTTGACTGCCCGACCCTGGGGCAGGCTATAGATGAGTGGGACATCATGAGACCGACAGCCCTGCCGCAAGCACTTCAGCTCTTTCTGAGCGCCCCCGGAGGAGTAAGAAACATTCAGGGCGGCACGTCGACGCAGCAGTATCCCTCCCACGACAAGGACAGGGAAAACGGGGCGGTAAGAGATGTCAGCCATCCATATAGTGCAGACGGAGGACTGGCTGTGCTGTACGGTAACCTGGCACCCCGGGGATGCATAGTAAAGACGGCCGGCATTGACAGTTCAATGTTCAGCTTCTCCGGCAGTGCAGTTGTTTTTGACTCTCAGGAGGAGGCCGTCACAGGAATACTGAACGGGCAGGTGAAAGAGGGCAACGTGGTTGTGATACGCTATGAGGGTCCGCGAGGCGGTCCGGGGATGCAGGAGATGCTCTACCCTACATCATATCTCAAGTCCAGGGGACTTGACAAAAAATGTGCACTCATAACTGACGGGCGCTTTTCAGGAGGTACGGCAGGGCTCTCCCTGGGGCATGTCTCACCCGAGGCCGCTGCAGGAGGTGCTATTGCCCTGGTCCGTGACGGAGATATGATTGAGATCAATATTCCGGAAAGAAGAATCAAATTAATGACAGATGATGTGATCCTTGAGCAGAGACGTGCCCTGGAGATGGAAAAAGGAGAACTGGCCTTCTCTCCTGCAGGTAGAAACCGACTCATACAATCGTCACTGAAGGCCTATGCCGCTCATGTGAGCTCGGCAGACATGGGGGCAGTGAGGCTCATATGAAAACAAGACAGGAACCATGAAGGAGAAGACTGATACTGCCGCTGTGCAGGTTGAGAATAACATAGAAACAGAGGTCACCGGAGCTGAAGCTCTGCTGAAGTGCCTGGCAGAGGAGGGTGTTGATACAATTTTCGGTTACCCCGGCGGAGCAATTATGCCAGTCTACGACAAGCTGCTTGACTACAGTGACCGGCTCAGGCATATACTCACCCGCCATGAGCAGGGAGCGGCTCATGCCGCCCAGGCCTATGCCATGGTAACAGGGAGACCGGGTGTCTGTTTCGCCACATCAGGACCGGGAGCAACAAACCTCGTGACCGGCATTGCCAATGCCTTTCTTGACTCAGTGCCTGTGGTCTTTATTACTGCACAGGTGACATCAGGACTGATTGGCACCGATGCCTTCCAGGAGACAGACATCCTGGGTATTTCAATGCCGGTGACAAAATGGAATGCGCAGGTCAAGAAGGCGGAGGATATACCTGACGCCATTGCACGGGCCTTTTATATTGCAAGGTCAGGCCGGCCCGGACCCGTGCTGGTTGATATCTCAAAAGACGCGCAGCTGGCCAGCCTCAGATACAGTTACCGTAAGTGCACATACATAAGGAGTTATAATCCCGTTATCCCGCTTCAGATGAGGGATATCGAGTCTGCAGCCGTCATGATCAATCACGCCGAAAAGCCGATGATCCTTGCAGGCCACGGGGTTATCCTCTCAGGTGCGGCTGAAGAACTGCGGACGCTTGCCGAGAAGGGAGGCATACCTGTTGCCGTAACCCTCCTCGGACTGCCGGCTTTTCCTAATAAGCACAGGCTGTTTGCGGGAATGCTGGGTATGCATGGCAATTACGCCCCAAACGTACTGACAAACCAGGCTGATCTCATCATTGCCATCGGAATGCGCTTCGATGACCGTGTCACCGGTAACCTGAAAAAATATGCGCCTGATGCCAGGATAATCCATATAGAGATAGACAAGGCAGAAATCAATAAGAATGTGCGGGTCGATCTCGAGATCAACAATGATGCACGGGAAGTCCTTGTGGCACTCAATCCCCTTGTGCGGGAGATCAGCAGGGAAAAATGGATAAGGGAATTCCGGATCCTCGACAGGGTTGAATATGAGAAAGTGATCAGACCGGAGACAGAGCCGGAAGAGGGTGAAATACGTATGGGTGAGGTGGTGAGAACAATCTCAAATCTGACTGAGGGCAATGCGGTTATTGTTACTGACGTGGGACAGCACCAGATGGCAGTGGCACGCTACTACGCATTCACCGGGAAGAGCACCCTGGTGACATCAGGAGGGATGGGCACCATGGGATTTGGACTCCCGGCCTCGCTGGGTGCAGCCTCCGGTAACCCCGGCAGACCGGTTGTGGCCTTTATCGGCGACGGCGGATTCCAGATGACGGTACAGGAACTGGGCACCATAATGCAATATAAGATCCCCGTCAAAATAGTACTGCTGAACAACAGCTTCCTGGGCATGGTACGCCAGTGGCAGCAGATGTTCTTCAACAGCCGGTATGCCTCCACAGAGCTGGTCAACCCCGATTTCGTGGCCCTGGCCGGCGCCTACGGCATCGAAGCCCACAGGGTAACGCAGCGCGAAGAGCTCCGCGAGGCAATCGAAACAATGCTTGCCGCCGAAGGACCATATATCCTGGAAACAGTGATCAGCCGCGAAGCCAATATCCTCCCGATGGTCGAACCGGGAGCATCAGTATCAGATGTCACACTAACATACAGATAACAGTCATGCAACAGGAATATACAATATCACTCTTCACCGAGGATCATATAGGCATCCTCAGCCGGATAACACTCATCCTGACCCGCAGGCAGATAAACATCAACAGCATAACTGCATCGGAATCTGCAGTCAGAGGCATACAGATGCTTACAATGGTCGTCACAACCACCCCTGATATGGTGAATAAGGTGGCAAGACAGATTGAAAAGCTTGTTGATGTCATCAAGGTATTCGTACACACCAACCAGGAGATTATCAGCCAGGAGATCGCCCTTTACAAAGTCACCACCAGGGGACTGATGTCCGGAAGAATGATAGACGATCTCGTCAGGTCCTACCATGCACGCATCCTTGAGGTGACCCCGGAATATATTGTTGTTGAGAAGAGCGGCAGCAGGGAGGAGATTACCGCACTGCTTGCCTTTCTTGAGCCCAGCGGTCTGCTCCAGTTCGTCAGGTCGGGCAGGATAGCCATTACCCGGCAGGTCAAGGAGCTGAATGCCTATCTGAAGGAGATGGATGATGCCGATAGAACCAGGCATGAACCGTCAGAAGTATATAATTAACTGAATAACACTAATCTAACAATAGACAATTATGGCACAAATCGATTTTGGAGGAGTAACTGAGACAGTTGTGACAAGGGAGGAGTTTCCGCTTTCAAAGGCACGCGAGGTATTAAAGGATGAGGTTGTCGCCGTCATCGGCTACGGTGTCCAGGGGCCCGCACAGGCATTGAACATGAAGGACAATGGCATCAACGTGATAATAGGCCAGGCCCCTGAATTCAGGAATGACTGGGACCGGGCCGTCGCCGACGGGTTTGTTCCCGGCACAACACTTTTTACAGTTGAGGAGGCTGCGGCACGAGGCACCGTCATCCAGTACCTCGTCTCCGATGCAGCCCAGCGTTTACTATGGCCTCAACTAAAGCCTCATCTTACTACGGGTAAAGCGCTCTATTTCTCACATGGCTTCTCGGTCACCTATAAGGATCACACCGGGGTGGTGCCTCCTGAGGATATCGATGTCATCCTCTGTGCTCCCAAAGGTTCCGGAACCAGCGTCAGGCGCAATTTTCTGGCCGGTGCCGGTATCAACTCAAGCTTCTCCGTCTTCCAGGACCACACAGGCAGGGCCGAAGAGAGGGCAATTGCCCTGGGCATTGCAATCGGCTCAGGATACCTCTTCCCTACCACTTTTGAGAAAGAAGTGTTCAGCGACCTGACCGGCGAGCGGGGAGTGCTGATGGGTGCCCTCGAGGGTATCATGGAGGCACAGTACCAGGTGCTTCGCGATAACGGCCACTCACCATCGGAAGCCTTTAACGAAACAGTTGAAGAGCTGACCCAGAGCCTCATAAGACTGGTGGACGAAAAGGGAATGGACTGGATGTACGCCAACTGCAGTGCCACTGCACAGCGCGGTGCACTCGACTGGAAGCCGAAATTCCGTGAGGCTACCCTTCCCGTCTTCAGGGACCTCTATGCCAAAGTCAGCTCCGGCGAGGAGTGTGTCAGGGTACTTGCCTCAACAGGATCACCCGACTACCGTGAAAAACTTAATGCAGAGCTTGAAGAGATGGGCGGATCAGAGCTGTGGAGAGCCGGGACTGCCGTGAGGAAACTGAGACCATTGAAGTGATTAACAGGACACAGTAATCATGGAAAACAACAGGGTAATAATTTTTGATACCACCCTCCGCGACGGAGAACAGGTACCGGGATGCCAGCTCAACACTGTGGAGAAGATCGAAGTGGCCAGGGCACTCGAGGCACTCGGGGTGGACGTGATCGAGGCCGGGTTCCCCATTTCAAGCCCGGGCGACTTCCGTTCGGTTGTCGAGATCTCAAAGGCAGTCCGTAACCCGGTCATCTGCGCCCTTACCAGGGCAGTGAAAAAAGACATCGAGGTAGCCGCCGATTCATTGAAGTACGCAGAGCGAAAACGGATTCATACAGGAATCGGGACCTCACCGTATCACATTCAGTACAAGATAAAGACAACGCCGGAAGAGATTATCAGAAGGGCGGTCGATGCCGTTAAATACGCCAGGAAATTTGTTGATGACGTGGAGTTCTACGCTGAGGACGCCGGCCGGAGTGACAATGCCTACCTGGCTGAGGTAATCGAGGCCGTAATCAGGGCCGGTGCAACAGTGGTAAACATACCGGACACAACCGGCTATTGTCTCCCTGAAGAATACGGAGCCAAGATCAGGTACCTCGTCGAAAATGTGCCCAACATTGACCGTGCAGTCATATCGACGCACTGCCACAATGACCTGGGGATGGCCACGGCCAACACCATGATGGGAATAATCAACGGGGCCCGGCAGGTGGAGGTGACAATCAACGGCATAGGTGAGAGGGCAGGCAACACCTCACTTGAAGAGATAGCCATGATAATCAAGAGTCATCATGACCTGAAGCTCACCACCGGCATTAACCCCAGGCTGATCTTCAGCACCAGCAGGCTGGTCTCAACACTGATGAGCATGCCTGTCCAGGCCAACAAGGCAATAGTTGGCCGGAATGCCTTTGCCCACTCCTCAGGAATACATCAGGACGGAGTGCTTAAGAACCGGGAGAACTATGAGATAATTGATCCAAAAGAGGTAGGTATAAGGGAATCGTCAATAATACTGACGGCCCGTAGCGGCAGGGCAGCTCTCAATCACCGCCTCGACCTGCTGGGCATTAACCTGGGTAAGGAAGAGCTCGATGAGATCTACCACCGGTTCCTCATCCTGGCAGACAAGAAGAAAGAGATAAATGACGAAGACATAAAGATACTGTCGGGAGAGGTCTTCCGCGGCGAGAAGAGGCTCAAGCTGGAGTCGCTGCAGGTTCTGTGCGGCAATTCCGTAATGCCGGTTGCCACCGTCGGGCTGAGGATTAACGGCGAGGTGCATACCTCCACCGCCCCGGGTAACGGTCCCATTGATGCCGCCCTTACTGCCGTCAAACACCTGATACAGGAGAATGTGCACCTCGAGGAGTTCCTCATTCAGGCCATCACCAGGGGGAGCGATGACATCGGGAAAGTCCATATCCAGGTTGAACATGAGGGAAAGATCTACTACGGTTTTTCGGCCAATACGGATATAATTACAGCCTCAGTCGAGGCTTTCATAGATGCAATTTCAAGGATAGGCAATGGTACCACGGACGCTGTTTGACAAGATCTGGGATGCACATGTAGTGAAGTCTGTCGAGGGCGGTCCTGACGTGCTTTTCATAGACCAGCACTATATACATGAGGTGACCAGCCCTCAGGCATTCAACGGTTTGCGGCAACGGGGAATCAGTGTCTTCAGACCTGCAAGGACTGTCGCCACGGCAGATCACAATATTCCCACTGCTGATCAGCATCTGCCGATAAGGGATGCCGTATCCAGGGCACAGGTGGAAGCCCTGGCGGAAAACTGCAGGGCTGCCGGTATTGAACATTTTGGCATCGGACACCCGAACAACGGTATCGTCCATGTAACCGGCCCGGAGCTGGGAAAAACCCTTCCCGGGATGACAATAGTATGCGGTGACAGTCACACTTCCACCCATGGGGCATTCGGCGCCATCGCCTTCGGCATCGGCACCAGCGAGGTGGAGATGGTGCTGGCAACCCAGTGTCTTCTTCAGACGAGACCTGCAAGGATGAGGATCACCGTCAACGGATCCCTCAACAGGGGTGTGACTTCAAAGGACCTGATTCTCTACATAATCTCTTCGCTGTCAACAGGCGGTGCAACAGGGTACTTCGTGGAATATGCGGGGGAGGCCATCTCAGGTCTCAGCATGGAAGCAAGAATGACCGTCTGCAACATGAGCATAGAGATGGGGGCACGCGGAGGATTGATAGCACCTGATGAAGTTACTTTTGGTTACCTGTCGGATATTCCCTCATTCAACAGTGATCCTGACGCCGTCAGGCTACTTGAGAAATGGTTCTCGCTGCGTAGTGACCCGGGGGCATTGTTTGACAAAGAGCTGGTATTTGATGCCTCAGCAGTTCCACCGATGATAACCTATGGCACAAACCCCGGTATGGGAATGGCCGTCGACGGAACCATCCCTGAAGAAGAGGAGAGCGTCACTGCCGGCAGTGACACCTTCCGCAAGTCGCTTGATTACATGGGCTTCAGGCCCGGGATGAAGCTCCTCGGCCACCCGGTCGACTATGTCTTCCTGGGCAGTTGTACCAACGGGCGGATAGAGGACCTCCGGGCCTTTGCGCAGATGGTTGAAGGCAGGAAGAAGGCCTCCGGTGTCACGGCGCTCATAGTACCCGGATCACAACAGGTTGCGCGCCAGGCAGAAAAAGAGGGACTGACGGATATCTTCCGCCAGTCAGGATTTGAGATGAGACAGCCCGGATGCTCGTCATGCCTCGCCATGAATGACGACAAGATACCTCCCGGCAAATATGCCGTCTCCACCTCCAACCGAAATTTCGAGGGGAGACAGGGACCGGGGGCAAGAACCATCCTGGCAGGACCGCTCACTGCAGCAGCGGCGGCACTGACAGGAATGATAACCGATCCCAGGGAACTGATCCGAAATGGTTACCACTAAACAGACTGGTACAATGAAAAGAACAAAATTCACAATACTCAAATCCACCTGTGTCCCTCTGCCACTGGCAAACATTGACACAGACCAGATCATCCCGGCCCGCTTCCTTAGCGCAACAACCAGGGAAGGGTTCGGGAAAAACCTCTTCCGCGACTGGAGATATGACGGGCATGGAAACAAAAATGAGGATTTCGTCCTTAACAGGCCTGAATACACCGGCAGCATACTTGTAACAGGCAGCAACTTCGGATGCGGTTCAAGCAGGGAGCATGCCGTATGGGCAATCGCCGACCACGGATTCAGGGCAGTGGTATCAGATTCCTTCGCTGATATCTTTACCGGCAATGCCCTGAATAACGGACTCCTGCCGGTGGTGATTCCTTCAGATACGCTTGGAAAGCTTACGACAATTATAATCCTCAGGCCCGAAACAATTGTGACAATCGATCTCGGACGGCAGCTGCTGGCAGTGGAGGAGGAGGGGATATCAGTGTCCTTTCCGGTCAACCCCTTCAGGAAGGAATGCCTTCTCAGAGGCTATGACAATATCGATTACCTGCTGGGCATTAAGGACGAGATAATTGCATTTGAAAAGAGACATTCGCCTTGAAAATAGAGATTCTTGATACCACGCTCAGGGACGGTGAACAGACTCAGGGTGTCTCCTACTCTCCTGTTGAGAAGCTGCACATTGCCACCCTCCTGCTGCGCGATCTGAAGGTCGACCGCGTTGAGGTGGCATCAGCACGCGTATCAGCCGGGGAACAGGAGGCAGTGCGGCTGATAACGGGATGGGCTTCCCAGAACGGACTGCTTGACAGGATAGAGGTGCTTGGCTTCATCGACGGGGATACCTCGCTGGAGTGGATCAGGAATGCAGGAGGCAGGGTGATCAACCTCCTTTGCAAAGGCTCCTTGCGCCATCTCGAGAAACAACTGAGGAAAACACCCCGGGAACATATTGAGGATATCAGAAAAATAGTGCGGCGGGCCGGGGAGAAAGGAATGCAGGTCAATGTCTACCTTGAAGACTGGTCAAACGGAATGATCAATTCAGAAGATTATGTACTGCAACTGGTTGACTCTCTCGGGGATGAAAACATCAAAAGGTTTATGCTTCCTGATACCCTTGGTATCCTGAATCCTGACCAGGCTTACCGTTTCTGCAGAAAGATGACCGAAAAATATGAATCACTCCACTTTGATTTTCATGCTCATAATGACTATGACCTGGCGGTGGCGAATGTCTACTCCGCCATTAATGCGGGCATCAGGGGAATTCATACCACGGTCAACGGACTTGGGGAGAGAGCAGGCAACGCCCCGCTCTCGAGTGTGATCGGCTTGCTCAATGATCACCTCGGGGCCGATGCAGGAGTTAATGAATTCGTGATCACGAGGGTGAGCCGGATGGTTGAGACATTCAGCGGTATAAGGATACCTGTCAATAAGCCGGTGATCGGAGCCAACGTCTTTACCCAGACCTCTGGCATCCATGCCGACGGTGACAACAAGGCCAGCCTCTACTGCAGCAACCTCCGGCCGGAACGGTTCGGCAGGAAAAGAACATATGCCCTCGGCAAACTGTCAGGCAAGGCAACAATAATGAAAAACCTTGAGGAGTCCGGTCTCGAACTGAGCCGGGAGTCACTGGCCAGGGTAACGGAAAGGGTCATTGAACTGGGTGACAAGAAAGAGACCGTAACCACGGAGGACCTGCCGTTCATCATAGCGGATGTCCTTGGTAACGACCGTTCTGCTTATAAAATATTCATTAAAAACTATTCACTCTCCCTCTCCTTCGGGCTTAAGCCCTCTGCCAGCGTGCAGCTGGAGGTTGACGGCATCCTGTACCAGGAGACATCATCAGGCGACGGTCAGTATGACGCCTTCATGAAAGCCGTCAGAAAGATTTATGACCTGATGGGAAAGGAGTTGCCTGTACTTACTGACTATGTTGTATCGATACCTCCCGGAGGGAAGACCGATGCTCTCGTTGAGACAGTCATAAGGTGGAGCTGGCAGGGCCGGGAATTCAGGACAAGGGGACTTGATGCCGACCAGACTGAATCTGCAATCAAGGCAACTGAGAAGATGCTCAACATAATTGAAAACAAAGAGATCAAACCTGCATACAAAACCCTAATTACTGTATCAGATGACATATAATATCGCTCTTCTTGCCGGTGATGGCATCGGGCCGGAGGTGACGGAACAGGCCTGCAAGGTGCTTCAGGCCACTGGGGACCGGTTCGGTCACAGTTTTACTTTTTCAGAAGGACTGATCGGTGCCGTAGCCATAGACCGGACCGGTAACCCTCTTCCTGACAAAACGCTTGAACTGTGCAGACAGTCCGACGCTGTGCTGTTCGGCGCCATCGGTGATCCGAAATATGACAACGACCCTTCTGCCAGCGTAAGGCCTGAGCAGGGACTGCTGAAAATGCGCCGGGAGCTCGGCCTCTATGCAAACGTCAGGCCGGTTAAGACATTCCCTGCCCTTGTTGACATGTCGCCGCTTAAAAGGGAGATAGCACTGAACACGGATATAATCATGGTACGTGAACTTACAGGAGGGATCTATTTCGGCCGGCCGCAGGGAAGAACCGAAGACGGATCCACTGCCTATGACACATGTGTATACAGCCGTTACGAGATAGAACGTGTTGTGCGGCTCGCATGCGAATATGCGATGCAGCGAAAGAAAAGGGTAACCGTGATCGATAAGGCAAACATACTGGCTACATCCAGACTGTGGCGGGAGACGGCCAAAAGGATTGCCACGGAGTACAGCGCGATAACAATGGAATTTATGTATGTTGACAATGCAGCCATGCAGCTGATCCGGCAACCTTCCTGCTTCGATGTAATTGTCACTGAAAACATGTTCGGCGATATCCTCTCAGATGAGGCAAGCGTTATTGCCGGCTCCATGGGGATGATGCCGTCAGCCTCTGTCGGTACCTCAACCTCGGTCTTTGAGCCTATCCACGGCTCCTACCCGCAGGCAGCAGGTAAAAACATTGCCAACCCCTGCGGAACAATTCTCTCCGCAGCCATGATGCTCAATCTCTCCTTTAACCTTAAGAGGGAGGCGGCGGCAATAACAGCAGCTGTTGAAAAATCGGTTGAGGCCGGCTTCGTGACCGTCGATCTTGACCCGGCCCATCCGAAAACAACGTCAGAGGTCGGCACGTGGATATCAGATCAGATCAGAAAAGGAATTTGATGAAAACAATTCCGGTTATAGATTGTTTGAATAAAAAGCTATATTTGTGGCGGCATAATTAACAATGTTTACGAATAACTTACATCATCACCATCATCATCATACTTGCTCTCAGGCGAGATGAAAATGGTGTGTTGTAATCACTGATATCATAAACCCGTCTGAGCAGATCAGGCGGGTTTTTTGTTGCTCCGTGGTCTGCTCAGTCAAATAGAAAAGATAAATGAGCATACTTAAAATTGCAATCCAGAAGAGCGGCAGACTGAGCGAGAGCTCCCGCAAATTGTTTGAAGAGTGCGGCATAAAGATAACCAACGGCTCAGGCAGCCTGAAGGTAATCGCAGGCAACTTCCCCGTAGAGATCCTCCTTCTCCGTGATGATGACATCCCCCAGTACGTTGAACAGCAGGTTGCTGACATCGGCATAGTGGGTGAAAATACGGTCTTTGAAAAGAAAAAGGATGTGGATGTGCTTGAACAGCTGGGATTTGCCGGCTGCCGTCTCAGCCTGGCAATCCCGAAGGACGAAGAATACAGGGGTCCGGAATTCTTCATGAACAGGAAGGTTGCCACAAGCTACCCGGTGCTTCTCAGTGAATATTTTGCCGAAAAGGGCATCAAGGCCGAAATAGAGGAGCTGAGCGGCAGCGTTGAGATAGCACCGGGAATAGGCCTTGCCGATGCCATCTGTGATATCGTCAGCTCCGGCAGCACCCTGCTCACAAACGGCCTTAGAGAGGTGGAGACAATCATGAAAAGCCAGGCTGTTATAATTGCAAACAGGGAGATCAGCGGAGAGAAGAAAGAGATACTTGAGAAACTGCTCTTCCGCATCAGAGCCGTAAAGAATGCCAGGGAGAACAAGTACATCCTGCTCAATGCCCCCGAAGAGGCGGTGAATGATATCTGCAGGATCCTTCCCGGGATGAAAAGCCCGACAATACTGCCGCTGGCAGAAAAAGGATGGTGCAGCCTCCACTCCGTTGTCAAGGAAGATGAGTTCTGGGAGAGGATCGACCAGCTCAGGGCAGCAGGAGCTGAGGGCATCCTTGTAATTCCAATCGAAAAAATGATACTGTGATGAAGAGGCTTATTTACCCGTCGCAGGCTGAAATCAGCGAGGCTCTCGCGAGGCCTTCGGCAGGCATCGGTGATATTGACAGAAGTGTCAGGGAGGTGATATCAGGAGTCAGGGCAGAAGGTGATGTCGCCCTGCGTGAATTCTCACAGAGATTTGACGGCTGTGCCCCGGCATCATTCAAAGTGGAGGAGTCTGCATTACAGGAGGCTGAGACAGTTGTGCCGGAGGAAATCAGGGATGCAATGCGTGCAGCTCTTGCCAGCATAACAGCCTTTCACTCTGCACAGTTGCCCGGACCGGAGAGAGTGGAGACGGCAGAAGGGGTTAAGTGCTGGAGCCGCGATGTGGCAATCGGGAAGGTGGGATTATATATCCCCGGAGGAACGGCCCCGCTCTTTT
>JAVEZX010000048.1:0-16724 GCA_034002785.1 Bacteroidales bacterium | reverse complement strand
AGTAACTCTGGACGGTGGCAAAGTGGTCACTGCTCAAATAAACGGTAAGACAATCAAAACAGACCAGTCGGTCAGGAACGGAGGAGGAGGTACGGCGCCGGAGCCCTTCGAACTGTTTCTGGCATCAATAGGTACCTGTGCGGGGATATATGTCAAATCTTTTTGTGACCAGCGCGGTATTCCCGCGGATGGTATCAAAATCATCCAGTCAGTGGCTTTCGATCCGGAGAAGAGGGCCCCGTCATCATTTAAGCTTAATATCCGGTTACCTTCAGATTTCCCGGAAAAATACAGGGCTGCAGTGGTCAATGCCGCAGAACTCTGCCTCGTGAAGAAGACCATAAACAATGCCCCCGGTTTTGAAGTGGTGACATCTGTCGGTCAGGACTGAGCTTGCCGTACCGGAAGACAGTATCTGACATCCCATATAAATTTTAACCTCAAAACTAAAAGACGCGATATGCAAACCTCTGATTTCATACTGACCGATCCGGCGAAGTTGAAGGACAACCTTATCCGGCTGATAGCCTCCGACTGGATGCTGGTTACCGCAGGTACCCCTGAGAAATTCAACACCATGACTGCCAACTGGGGAGGGATGGGATACCTGTGGAACAAAAATGTCGTATTTGTATTTGTCCGCCCGGAACGGTATACCTATGAATTTATAGAGAAGTCCGATGGATTCACGCTGACATTTTTCGATGAAAAATACCGTGATGCACTAAATCTGTGCGGGGTAAAAAGCGGTCGCAACTGCGACAAGGTTGCAGAGACGGGGCTGACACCATATTTCACTCAATCAGGTTACCCGGCCTTCGCCGAAGCACGACTGGTTATCGAATGCAGGAAACTTTACGCCGCAACTCTTGAGCGGGAGAATTTCCTGGACGACGAGCCTCTGAATACCCATTACAGAACCAAAGGGGGCCTGCATAAAGTGTACATCGCGGAGATAGTACGCGCCTGGGTCAGGCCCGCCTGAATACGACAATTCCGACACTTCCCGGCAGACGAAGAGCCGTCAGAATGAACTTTTTAATATATTTACGTCTGAACCGTGCCTTGAACAATTCAGCACTTTTTATGGTTTGTCATTGGTACACGTTCGCTTTGCGAATAAATAACCTCAAATAAACAATTATATGAACCTGAAAAGAAGCACTATCCTTATGGGCATCGGAGCCCTGATCATCGCCGGCATCGCAGCATGCAACCAGACACCGGCAAAGAAAACGGCAGATACCGGCACCGTTTATTACAGAAACCTCCTCTTCAGCGAGACACCCTGGGACACCGAAAGGGGTGCACGACAGCTGACACCCGCAGAAGCAAAGGAAGTCAACAGCTACAAATTCACCTATGACGAAAGCGGCCGTCTTACATCAGTTGAATACGTCAGAGGCGATGAACTCCTTTCCTACGGCTCCCTCGGCGGCGCTGCAAAAATCACCTACGAATACGCAGAAAACCTTCAGATCAAGCGTTTCTTCGATGAGAACAACGAACCGATGGAATCCGGAGGCGTCTTCACTGCGGAATATACCCTGGATGAAAAGGGCGTCAGGACCGGTTTGAAATTCCTTGGCCGTGACGGTCAGGCCGTAGAAAACAGAAATAAGATCAACAATTACGTCTGGAGAATTCTCCCTGACGGAAAAGTTCAGGAGAGAAGATATAACCTCGCAGGCGAGGAGACGGTCATGAACCCCTTCTGCCCCTTCTATGAACTCAGGTTCACATACAACGACAAGGGGTATGTGCTGGCCATGGCAAACTACGAAAATGACAGCCTGTATAACTGCACGGCAGAGAACTGCGGTGACATAGGAGTCTCATACTTCGAGTTCGAACCTAACGAATTCGGGGACCTGCTGAGTTTTTCAGTATATAACGTGACCGGACAGATGTCAAACCTCTACTGGGGATGGTCACGCAGGGTAAGCAAATATGACGAGAACGGCTACGTCCTTGAAACAGCTGTCTTTGACCAGGATAACGAATACCTCGGTGGCAAGAGCATCCCGGTGACTCAGTATACATATGACAAGCACGGTGCTGTTATCGAGGTAAGGAATATGGACAAGGACAGGAATATCATCAATAATCCGGACAACGGCGTTGCAATTACCGAATACAAGTATGATGAGAAGGGTAATCGCACCGAGACGATCAGGTACGACAAGGACAGAGTGGCTGTTACGCCGCAGTCGTAATACATGTCCAGAACATGAGAAACAGGGCATATCATTATACTGTTCTCCTGCTGCTTCTTGCAATTGGTGTTGCGGGCTGCACAGGCAGGAAAAGCGAAAAGAAGCCTGAGACTGCAAAGGAAGCTGTTGCTACCCCTGTCATAGGCCAGGAAACCCTTCTCCTGCTGAAAGACCTTGAGGAGAACGGTGATTACGTTAACAGCCAGTACTTCCCGAGCCTTATCAAAGCATCGATTGTATATGAGGAACTTGAGGGGAATAACCTGGTTATCGATCTTCGGTCACCGGAATCATATGTACGGGGACATGTCAAGGGAGCAGTTAACAAGAATTTCAGCGAGCTCCTGGAATATTTCGAAACCGGCATCAAACCATTTGAGTATGATAAGATCATAATGGTTTGCGAAGACGGTCAGGTATCCAGCTACACCACTGCCCTTCTGAGGATGATGGGTTACGGTAATGTCTTCGCTATGCGCTGGGGTATGGGAGCATGGAATAAAACCTATGCCGAGGAAGGATGGCTTAAGGGCGCATCAGGAAAATATGAAGACCGACTGGAAATCGCAACGAATGAGACCCCTGCCCCGGTCGGGATGCCTGAGCTCGGCACCGGCTTAACCGGAGGAAAGGAGATCGGAGAGGCAAGATTCAGGAAGCTCTTTGAATCCGGCACCGGGGAGATAATGATAGCTGCAGATGAGATCTTTGCAGATCCGGGAAAGTATTTCGTTATAAACCTTGAGCGCAAGGATAAATATGACAACGGGCATATTCCGGGTGCGATAAGGTACAAGCCTGAGTCAACACTTGGCTTTACGGATATGATGTCAACAATTCCCTGGGACAAAACAGTGGTTGTTTATTGTGGTACAGGTCACAACTCGGCCTTTGCAACGGCATTCCTGAGACTGTTTGGCTATGATGCCAGAACACTCAGGTACGGGAACAACAGCTTCATGTATGATAAGATGGTCAGGGAAAAGAGCGAGCTTTCATGGCTGCCTTTCACCCTGGCTGAATCAAATGAATTCCCGGTGGTTAAATAACCGGCAGATTAAGCACATCAGGGATTCCGGTCTGACACGTGTCTGGCCGGAATTCTTTTTTTAGCCGGCGTCGGACCAAGTGTCGCTGAATATAAAAACATTCCTCATGCCCATTTCACTGAGGATCATCCAGACCCTGGCAGAGACCGATCTGTTTTCGGAATACAGGATGACGGGGCCTTTATGATTGCGGATCTGTTTCAGGTTCTCTTTGAGGGTTACAGATTCCGGACTCACCGTCACAGCCTTTTCAATAAGCTTGTCCGGAAGACCAGCCTCGCTCCCAAGGTTCAGCAGCATGATCTCACCCTTCAGGGCTGACAACTGTTCCAAAGTGATCAGGTTGGAACCATCGACCGATGCCTCCACCCATCTTGCAGCGTCATACCTGAATCCGGCCCGGCTGAATGACCGAAGAAGCACAAGTGAAATAATCACCAGAAAGATGATCAGGGCGAACCAGTATTGTTTCAGAAATTTCATCGGATTGTATGGTCAGTGTTTTATTATTCGCAACCGCCGTCAAGCTTTTTTGCTGAGAACTTTTTCGACTCAAGAAATCTGGACTTCAGGCTGTCGGGCAGGCTGGAGAACTCCCTGTACATCTCGCCGGCCCGCCGTCTGGTCTCGTACAGGGCATTCTCCCTTGCTGTAATCCTTTCACCGGAAAATTCAGTATCCAGGATATTCCTCTCCCATTCCCCGATACCGCCGTCCATTATATTGCAGTTGTCATAGCCCATTCCCCTGGCAAAAACAAGGGCATAATCCGCCTCGAAATTACCGGCTGAATAGAAGACTGTTCTGACCTCCCGGTTGCCAAGCCATTTATCCGGATCCGATTTGATGAATTCGGCCCATGGAATGTTAACCGCACCGGGAATTGCTTTTTTCCTGTATTCTGCTTCCGGTCTCAGGTCAATCAGACTGAAGGAGGGATCCTCCCTGACAATGAATTCTGCGACCTCGTCAGCTGTAAGTGAGACATCATCCCCCAGCACCTCTGCGAGCAGGCCGGCCGGCTCTTCACTGAAAGAGCGGTTTGCCGACAGCGGAAGAAGCGTCAGGACAAGGCTGAGCAGAATGAGCAGCAATGAGATTTCTTTCCTGATTTTCATGCCGTAAAATTATAAGTCGTTAGTAATATCCGGCCGCGCGAATTTCTTCTCTGCCTGCTCGGCGAGCCAGAACATTGCAACCGCTGCTGCAACCAGGATCAGTGTGAATACACCCGGAGAGAGTCCGAGAACATCATTGATTTTTACCGGTCCCCTGTAACCGGCGGTGGCCATTCCCTCAATCAACGGCCAGCTCTCGGTGAACAGGAATGCCCCGGCAAACCCTCCGGCAACAAACACCATTGCATCGATTTTGCCGATCGACATGGCGCAGATGCCCGTTCCCGGGCAGAATCCGCCCATGATGAATCCTGCTCCCATGATTACGCCGCCCACTATTGAGGCGGTGACGTAGAACTCATTAACGTACACCTGGTTAAGATTAAGCACACCGAAATACGACAGGAACTGTGAACCGATAAGTGCCACGATGGCGGCGGTGAAAAACACCTTGAGAACCGTGGTGTCATATCCGTAGAACATACCCGCAAGCTTGCGGCTCGAGGAAAACCCGGCCTGCTCGAGGGCAAACCCGAAACCCGCGCCGATCAGCAATGCCGTCAGCATATTGAGCCATTCGGGAAATTCATATAATGATGATAGTGGAGCCATATCTGTGATTTGCGATTTGCGATTGAATTCAGATCCAGTTCTTTCGGAAGAACCATGCAAATATGTATGCTGATCCGAAGATTGTGACCATCGTGACGAACCCCGCCACTGAGAGCACAGCCATCCCTGAAAGTGCCGCCCCGCTGGTGCATCCCCTTGCGAGCTGACCGCCGTAGACAAAAAGTATTCCTCCAAGGAAAGCAAATATCAGCCTGCGGGTCACGGTGATTTTCGGTGATTTTTCAACCTTCAGCTTAAGCCTTCCGGAAACAGCTCCTGAAAGAAATCCTCCCAGTACCACACCGAATATCTCGAGGGTCAGCCAGTTGGTAAGAGGCTTCTTCCCTCCCTCGAAATACTTTGAGTAATAATCCGATTTTTCAACATGCTGCGGACTGACAGCCCCAACAATTGATACGACGCAATATTTTACCCCTCCGCTGGCGCCCAGACCCCGGCCCGATACGACCATTGCCGCCAGCAGAACCAGCCCAAGCAGGACGCCGGCCAGGTAAGGATTCATATAGTTTCTTTTCATGATATCGCGTGGTAACCCCACTCTCCTATTTGCTTAAGATTTATTCTGGCACACTCCATCGGAGTCTTGTCCTGGTATGCCTCCTGCTCAATAATAATCACCCGGGCTCCGCCTGATTCTTCTATCATTGCAAGGACCTCCCGTACATCGGCCAAACCCTCACCGACAATTGTGCTTTCAAAGCGTCCCTCCTCACCTGTACTGATTACATCCTTCAGGTGGACGAATTCAAATCTGCCCGGGTACCGGTCAGCAACATCCTTTGCAACAGCACCTCCGTTAAAAAGGTTGCCTGTATCCAGCTGAACAACTACAAGTTTGGGATCAAAGCTCCTCATCATGATATCAAACAGGCTCTCCCCGTTGAATTTCTCGCTGAATTCGAAATCGTGATTGTGGTATCCGAACTTCATACCCCATTTGTTGCAGAGTTCTCCGCATTTGTTGAAGACATCCATGAAGGTCATGAAATCGTCATAATTCCTCCTGATGCTCTCTTCCAGCCATGGTGTGACTACATACTTCTGGCCACAGACGGAAGCATCCTCAACAGTGTACTTCCACCTGTCGGAAAAGTCGCCTTTATCTGCATCCCAGTCACTTCTTACGAACTCAACATGGCCGCTCACCATGCTGAGTCCTTCACCGTCAAGTATCTTTTTAAATTCGGTCGGTGAGTAACCGTAGAATTTGCGGTCAGTATAGCTGGCGTGCTCAACATGCCTGTAACCCATCTTCGCCAGTTGTGCGAGTGATCCCAGGGGATCACGTTTCATGTCATCCCTGATTGAATAGAGCTGCAGGCCTGTGACGGCATTCTTGCGCTGCGAAGTGCAAAATGAGCTGCCTAAAAACGCAGTGCCGGCTACCGCCAGCGCACCTGTTTTTACAAAAGTCCTCCTGTTGAAGTTCATATGCGGTTCTGTTTTGTTAATCAAGCTTTGGCCAGATGCCCGGATATCAATAATTTCCCATAAATTTATTTATTATTTTCATTTCCGCATCAAAGTGCCATGTCAGTCTGGAATTCAACTTTACTCAGCCATAGGGTCAATCCCCGGCGATATCTCACATGATTCTCTCTGGTATGGCGGCAGCTGAGCCAGGGATGGTCAAACCAGACATTCTTCAGGGCAAATGACCTCACTATGGCTTCTGAACTGGAGGGATTGAAGGATGTCTGGACACTCACAGAGTATGACTTCAGTGATACGGTCATTACTGTACAGCAAACTGCTACCGCAACGGATCCGGGCTGTTTGCCATATTAACCACAGTGATAAACAGCAGCTGGCACAGGTCCTCCATTATCTCCGGCTTGATGATATCAAGGTTATCCAGAGGAATGTGATAGTAATTAGCAGACCCGTAGGTGGAGAAACTGAGCGAGGGCACCCCGGCACTCAGGAATCTTGCGGCATCGAGACGCGGTCTGCCAAGGTTGGAGAAGTAATTCGTCGACAGCGGCCTGTGAATGTACTTCTGATTGGCATCCACAACAAATGACCATAGGATGGGATAGTTTGTACCTGCTGCCGCCCTTATTGAATGACCTATTCCTACACCGTCCATGTTCAGCAGAACACTTTTTTCAAGAGGGACCACTGGCCTTTTGATGTACTCATATGCTCCCATTATTCCCTGCTCCTCAGCCCCGAAGGAGAGAAACATGACAGATCTCTTCAGGGGAATCTTATTGACAGCCAGCGCTTTCGCAACACCCATCATAACAGCCACCGCAGAGGCATTGTCATTGGCTCCGGGAATCAACTCATAGCACATTCCCATGTGATCCAGATGGGCGCCGATTATGATAGTTTCATCCTTCAGCACAGGGTCCGTACCTTCCAGCATCCCGATAATATTGCTCCCCTTGCCGTCAGGGAAATGCTTCGTGCTCATCCTGACAGTCACCACTTTGCCAGTATTGAATGAAGCGGGTTTCAGTGTGGAATCTATCCTGCTGACCAGATCCCTGTGATTGTAGCCTGTTCCTGCAAAAATATCCCTGACAACCGTGTCACCAATATGGACATAGACAAAGTTTTCAAAATAATCGTTGTTCGGATTGGCAATCGGACCGTAGTTATAGATCATACCTACAGCTCCGTGCTTAACGGCGTTAGCTATCTTGTGCTGGTGGAACGAATACTCATACCAGGGCCTGAACTTCTCTTCGCCTGCCGAAGGGTTTACGGGCGATTCGCGCTCAATAAGAACTATCTTGCCCTTCACGTCGACACCTTTGTAATCATCATACTTCAGTTCCGGGGCAGTGATCCCGTAACCTGCATAGACAACCTCGGCAGTCACCTTTCCGTTACCCGACGTGGAGCCCGGCATGTATTCGGTCATGTATTTATAGTGCTTGAGAAGCACATCGTCCTTTTTCAACGGTATGTGAAGCGTAAGACCGCAGTCGGGATAAATCATCGTGTACGGTATCTTAAACCACTGGAACCAGCCGCCGTCATCACCGGCAGGCTTCACTCCCCAGCTTTCAAGTTCACCGGCCAGCCACTCAGCGCACTCCTGGTACTCCCTGGTGCCGGTGAGCCTTCCCTGGTACTTTTCATCACACTGTATCTCCACGTATTCAAGGAGATCATGACTGGATATTGAGTGCAGTGCCTTCAGGAGCGCTACTTCACCTGAATCCTGTGCCCGTGCAGCAATTGAAACAAGAAGCACACCGATAAAAACAAGGTATCTCTTCATAATCTTATGTTATGTCGTGTTATTAACAATAGCGTATCATCTCACTCACGCTTCCGGAGGATGAACCATACCGATCAGCTGGCCGTACCGAAAACAGGATGCCTCCCGGCGGCCATCATGACTATTCGTTTTACCATCTGACCGTATGACCAGTTATTCATCTCTGCAGCAAGGGCAAAACTGGTATCTATGCTTATATCATTATTGGGATTGATATCGAGAAGGTAGAACTTGTCATCCCGAAGCCTGAAGTCGAACCGTGCATAATCCGTGCATCCGAAACCGTTCCACGTGTCAATGACCTTCTTTTCGAGCTTTTTGTATAGCCGGTCATCCAGCGAAGCAGGCATAACCGTTTCTATCCTTTCGTAATGCAGGGAACCGGGGGTGAATTTCGATTCGTATGTGCAGAGCCTGTCCCTGGCATCGCTGAAGGCGGAGAAGTCCATCTCGGCTACCGGCAGTATCTCCGGCGGACCGTTGTTCCAGACAGAGACATGGAACTCACGGCCGTCAATGAAATCTTCTACCAGGGCGGGCTGGTTCAGCTCACTGTTAACAAGCTTTATCTGTTCCCGGAGCGAATGGGTGTCATAGACGACAGAATTCTCTGAAATGGTCAGGCTGCAGTGTTCACGTGACGGTTTTACAATGGCGGGGAAAAGGGACCAGATGTGAGCCTCCTCCGGCTTGAGAACGGCACCGTCGGGAACAAGAATACCAAGTGCAGTAAGGAGTTCTTTGGTCTTCTGCTTGTCATAGCTGAGATCAATTACCGCAGGCGTGTTCCCGGTATAGGTAAATCCTCTCCGTTCGAGGATCTCGGTAACCTTCCTCTCCCGGTAGTCAGTCCCCGGAAGTGTTTCACAGAGATTAAAAACGATGGTATGCCGGGGATCATGCCTCTCAAGTATCCTCTCGAGATGCGGGTCACTCAGTTCCTCAAGGTAGGTTTCCATCCCCTCCTCCCTGAGTGCATCGTACAGAATGCGGTTCGAGCTCCGCGTTTCGCTGATCTCGGCTGCATCCCACGAATGATCAATGTCGTATACTATAAGAACCTTCAATAAAAATGCTTTGTCACGAAGCTAAAATAAATGTTTGAAAAATGAATAACAGAGGTAAAAAAAAGCATCCTTTTTTTATACACTGAAACGGAGCTGGTGCCTGTGATTTACGGGATACTTATACAGGTCAGTCAGTAACTTTTTCTTCATTGCGGAAATAAAGAATTTCGGGATTGAATTTGACTGCTGTGAAGGTCATGGTTAAGGCATTGACCAGGTGGGCAATGAAGGCGATCCAGATGGTCCCTGAATGAAGAGTCAGAATACATAGAACAATGCCGAAAGGAATAGCAGCAATTGTCTCGGTTTTACCTTTGGGAAGATGCGCCGCAGAATAGAGAATTGTGTTTATGACAATGGCAGTCACCGGGCCAAGTGATTCCGCCAGCGGGAAGAGGAGCACGCCCCGGAAGAGAGTCTCATATCCGAGCAGGTAAAGGGCCCAGGAGCCGGTCTCTGCAAGCATCATGCGGTTTGTCCACCTCTCTGCCCTGATTTCAGGATAGACAGCCATGATCTCAGCCTTCCTGGCACTGCGGGAGATGACCGGAATTATTATCATCGAAAGCAGAATGATGCTGATTATAGTGAAGAGACCCTTCTCAGGGTTCAATCCCAGACCGGCATCGGCAAAGGAAAAATCCTGATTAATCATAATGTATAAAACCAGCGGGACCACCCCGAGCAGCATAAAGCCGGTTGTCCTCTTTGAAAGCACGAACAGGATATTGGCCGTTTCAGCTTCAAAATTCCGGATAAACCACGATTTCATCCATTCTGAACTTACCGTTACCCAGTAAAGGGAGTAAAAGACCACGGCAAGCATTATGGGCAGAAGTATGATTGTATTGGCGCCCTGCCAGATTGATTCCGGCACTGTCAGGATTATCACTTGCGTATCAGTTATCTGTTTACATTTCGATGCGTCGGCTGGCCGGGAGAAAACGTCCGGAGCAGCCTTAACGCCTTCAATCAAAAGTAGGGAAAAGTTCCTTCTGTCAGACACGTATTAAAAAGGATCAGTCCATCCCAACGGTATTGCCGTTAAATTGCTTAGTTTTGCATCCCTTTTACAGGTAAGATTTACAGCAGCAATAAATTATCCCGATGATAACAGTATCCAACCTAAGTATCCAGTTCGGCAAGCGCATTTTGTTTCAGGATGTCAATCAGATCTTTACTGCCGGCAACTGCTACGGTGTCATAGGGGCAAACGGCGCCGGGAAATCAACTTTCCTGAAGGTGCTGGCGGGGGATTTTGAGTCGCGTTCAGGTTCTGTCACATACGGCCCTGGCGAGAGATTCTCGGTTCTGAAGCAGGATCATTTTGAGTTTGATGATTTCGCGGTACTCGATACAGTGATGATGGGCCATTCGGTTTTATGGAACATTACGAAGGAAAAGGAGAAGCTCTACCTTAAAACCGACTTCTCTGAAAAGGATGGCATGAGAGCTTCGGAGCTTGAAGAAAAATTCAATGAACTCGACGGATGGAATGCCGAAAGCAATGCAGCCAGCCTGCTGAGCGGGCTTGGAATCAAGGAGGAGAACCATTACAAACTCCTTAAAGAACTGACGGGGAAGGAAAAGGTGAAGGTGCTTCTTGCACAGGCACTGTTCGGAAAACCTGACAACCTTCTGCTGGATGAACCTACCAATGACCTGGACCTTGAAACAGTAAACTGGCTTGAGAACTACCTTTCGGAATTTGAGAACACCGTGCTCGTTGTCTCTCACGACAGGCACTTTCTTGATTCGATCTGCACCCATATTATTGATATTGATTTCAGCAGGATACAACTGTTTTCAGGCAACTATACATTCTGGTATGAATCGAGCCAGCTCGCTCTGAGACAGCAGATGGCACAGAACAAGAAAGCAGAGGAGAAAAAGAAGGAGTTGCAGGAGTTCATTGCACGCTTCAGGGCCAATGTCAAGAAATCAAAGCAGACAACCAGCCGGAAGAAAATGATCGAGAAGCTGAATATCGAGGAGATCAGGCCTTCGACAAGAAGATACCCCGCAATCATATTCACTCCCGGGCGCGAACCAGGCAACAAGGTGCTCTCTGTCAAAGATCTGACAGGCATTTATGAAGGGAAAACCCTTTTCAAAGATCTTAGTTTTACTGTCAATAAAGATGATAAGATCGCTTTTCTATCAAGGGACACCCGGGCTATGACTCTCCTGTTCGAGCTTCTGAAGGGTCATGACAAACCTCAGAAGGGCTCTTTTGAATGGGGGCAGACAATTGTCAAGGCTTATCTGCCTCTTGAAAATGAAAAATTCTTTGAAACCGATATGCCTCTTGTCGACTGGCTGGCTCAGTATTCGGAAGACACAAGCGAGCTATATCTGCGTGGGTTCCTTGGGAAAATGCTGTTTTCAGGTGATGAGATATACAAGAAAGTCAACGTGCTTTCAGGCGGAGAGAGAGTCCGCTGCATGATAGCCCGGATGATGATCCGCAATGCAAACGTCATGATCCTTGACAGTCCGACAAACCACCTCGATCTTGAATCGATCCAGGCATTCAACAACACTCTCATGAAGTTTAAGGGAAACATCCTGCTGTCATCTCATGACCATGAGTTCATCCAGACGGTCTGCAACAGGATTATCGAGATAGGCCCCAAAGGGATGATTGACAGGGAGATGGAGTATGATGACTATATCTCTGACGAGGCCCTGAAGGTGAGAAGGGAAAGTATATACTAGATTCTTCCTGAAAACAGGCTGCCTGACCTCTGCGATCTGTTCAGGCAAATGGCTTCCTGCTGTTAATGGCAGTTGAAGCGGACAATAGCTGTCCGATTCATGCAACATCACTGCAAATTACGTGTCTTTTCAATAAAATTCCGCAGCCGGATAATGAGGAATAGATTAACTTCATTACCCGGTAATTTGATTATTTCATTCCCCAAACAACTCCAATCATGAACCCAAAGAACAATCTATTGTCCTCCGTTACGGAACTCACCGGCAGATGGTTTGCAGGTCACAGTAAAATCTGTCAGATGATCCTGATCATCGCTCTCCTGACTTACAGTAATGCACTCTTTTCCCAGGGAACAAGGTTATTGCGCCAGCCCTCCCTACATGAAACTCGTGTTTCATTCGCATATGGAGGCGATATCTGGGTCGCTGATTTCGAAGGAGGGAAAACAGTACGTCTTACCAGCACTCCAGCCGTAGAAAGCAATCCTCACTTCTCGCCTGATGGAAAATGGATCGCATTTAACTCTAACCGGTCAGGAAGCCAGGCTGTTTACATTGTGCCAGTTGACGGAGGTATGCCTGAAAGGCTTACCTGGCACCCGGCACCTGCCATCGTCAGGGGTTGGTCTCCTGACGGCAAGAGGGTTCTTTATGCCACGTCACGTGACAATGCCCCAACATCCTTTTCGCGCCTGTGGACAGTCTCCATTGAAGGCGGACCTTCAACCATGCTTACGATGCAGTGGGCAGCAGACGGCTCCTTCTCTCCTGACGGCAGTCAGGCAGTCATTGACAGGGTCCAGCGCTGGGATGTTGAATGGCGCAATTACCGCGGAGGCCAGAACACCCCGTTGGTGATACTGAACCTCGAAGACCAGAGTGAGAAGCTTCTTCCCTATGAGTCAACAATAGATATTCAGCCCATGTGGCTCGGCAACAAAGTTTACTTCCTTTCAGACCGTGACTATACCTCCAATATATGGTCATTCACACCGGCCACAGATAAGCTGGAACAGGTTACCAAACTGACAGGCTCAGACATCAAATGGCTTGACGGTCATGGGGATATCCTTGCCTATGAACGTGACGGTTACCTGTATACCCTAAGCCTCTCATCCGGAGAAACCCGGCAACTGAATATAACCATCAATGCCGATTTCCCCTGGGCAGAAGCAAACTGGACGGATGTAACAAAAAATGCAATGTCAGTTTCACTATCACCGACAGGTAAAAGGATAATAATGGAAGCCCGCGGGGAGATATTTACCGTGCCGGCAGAAGAGGGTGACGCAAGGAATATGACCCGCTCCTCCGGCGCGGCAGACCATGCCCCTCTCTGGTCACCGAAAGGAAATGAGGTTGCCTGGTTCTCCGATGCCGGAGGGAAAGGTTACAACCTCCTTATAGCCTCGCAGGACGGATTATCCGATCCCAGGACAATCTCAATCGGTGAATCGAAGATGGCATGGGAACCGGTCTGGTCACCGGACGGAAAGCTGATCGCCTTTGCTGATGACAAGGTCAGAGTCAGGATAGTCGATATTGAAAAAGGAACCATCAGGACAATCGACACGGCCGGCGTAAACACCGAAAGGGGAGATATGGGACTCACCTGGTCACATGATTCACAGTGGCTTGCATACACCAAAACCGGATCCAACAACTTCCGTCAGATAAAGGTATGGTCAGCGAAGAGTGGCAGCAAAAATGCACTCACCGACTCTTTTGCAGACTCATTCTCTCCGGCATGGGACAGGGACGGCAAGCATCTCTACTTCCTTGCCAGCACCAGCCTGGCTCTCGGCTCGGGATGGGCAAATACAAGCGCCATCACCTCCGACCCTGACTACACTGCTTATGTTATCAATCTCAGGAAGGATGACACTTCGCCCTTCAAACCGCAGAGCGACGAGGAAGTAGTAAAGGAAGAAAAGAAACCGGAACCGGAGGCAAAGAAACCGGCAAAGGGGAAACAACCTGAAAAGCCGGCTGCAGACAGTACGGCGGAAAAAAGCAAAGGGGCCGTGCCTGTCACAATCGACTTTGCAAACCTTAGCCGCCGAACCATTACCCTTCCTCTTCCCGGTGGCAATTACCGCATGCTCGTGACTGGCCAGGCAGGTAACCTTTTCATCGGCGAGAGCAAGGAGGGTGTGCCTGGTTTTGTGATAAAGAAATTTACCCTTGAAAAGCGCGAGGCAAAGGATTTCATCAGCGGTGCAAGCCAGGTATCCATTTCTGCTGACGGGAACAAAATGCTTGCACGTACAGGCAGCGACTGGAAGATAATGAACACTTCATCAGCTTCCGGCTCTGACGGTAAGGCGGTGAAGATTGACCTGAAGATGCTCCTCGACAGGTCGGAGGAGTGGAAGCAGATTTTTGAGGAGGCCTGGAGATATGAAAGGGATTATTTCTACGATCCCGGAATGCACGGAAGGGACTGGAATGCAGTATATGAAAAGTATGCTCCCCTGATCCCGTTTGTAAAGCACCGGGCAGATCTGACCTACATCCTCGACCAGATGAATGGTGAACTTTCAGTGGGTCACAGTTTTGTCGGTGGCGGAGACTACCCCGCAGTGGAGAGGGCCGCTACAGGATTACTGGGAGCAGACCTCATTGCTGAGACCAACCGCTGGAAGATCAGTCGCATCTATACAACAGAGAGCTGGAACCCCGAGCTTTCAGGTCCCCTCGACAGGCCGGGCCTGAAGGTAGAGGAAGGTTACTACCTGGTTGGCATAAACGGGAAAGAGCTCACTGCCGCTGATGATCCATGGAAATATCTCGACGGTACGGCTAACGTGCAGACCACCCTGCATATCAACAAAACCCCTGACTTTGCGGGCTCATGGAAAGAGGTGGTTAAACCCATCTCCAGCGAATCAGGCCTGCGACAGAGAGCATGGGTGGAGGATAACCGCCGGCTTGTTGACAGTCTCTCGGGCGGCCGGCTGGCTTATGTCTGGGTACCAAACACCGGCGGCCCCGGATTTGTCTCTTTCAACCGCTATTACTTTGCACAGCAGGATAAAAAAGGTGCGGTCATTGATGAACGTTTCAACGGTGGCGGCTTGCTTGACGACTATATGGTTGACCTGATGAACCGCAGGATTAGGGCTGCCCTCACCAATGAAGCTCCCGGCGGCAGACCGTTCCGCCTGCCGGCAGGCATCCTAGGCCCGAAGGTTCTGCTTATAAATGAGATGTCAGGCTCAGGAGGCGACTTCTTCCCGTGGGTATTCCGCCAGCAGAAGACAGGGCCGCTGATCGGCACACGCACATGGGGAGGACTGGTGAAGTCATCAGTGCATTATGCCATGGTAGACGGAGGAACGCTTACAGCTCCTGACAATGCGGTTTTTGATCCCGTGGCAAAGAAATGGATAGCTGAAAATACAGGTGTGGCTCCTGATATCGAGGTACGCCAGGATGCGGCATCCCTCTCAAAGGGAATTGATCCGCAGCTCGTAAGAGCCGTCATGGAAGCATTGAAACTGCTTGAACAGGAGGGTGAGACAACAGTGACACCTCCGCCCTACCCCACCCCGGCCAGGAAATAATAATCCGGTTTTATCCGGCACTTCATGCCGGATAAAACTATGATTCGGCCCTGACTCAGGGTTATGGCAGGAAGGCGCATATCCGGACTACGATCAGGTTACCTGCTCCTTTTGAGATGAATATTTCAGGAAGAGCTTGTCCGTAACAATATTCCTGAGCTCCCTGACGGCCGTAAAAATCTCTGTGTAGGTAGTATATAACGGCGTAATCCCCAGGCGGATATTATCGGGCTCCCTGAAATCAGGAATGACAACAGCATCTCCGGTATCCGGGTCGATCAGGGCTTTGCAGATACGGTATGCCTCCGGATGACGCAGTGATATGTGAGATCCCCGTTGCTCAGGATCACCGGGAGATCCGGACTGAAAGCCCAGAGGATAAAGATACTCCCCGGCCATCCTCAAAAGGAACTCAGCCTGCGAAACACTCTTGTTCCGGATCGCCTGCATGCCAGCCTCAATCATCATGTCAAGGGTCGGCTCTGTAGTCTTTAAAGATAATATTGGCGGGGTGCCTGCAAGAAAACGTCTGATACCTTCACCCGGACGGTATTTCAAACTGAAATCGAAGGGATTTTTTTCTCCGAACCACCCCCATATGGGCGAAGAGAGTTTATCATGAAGGTCCTTCCGCACATAAAGGAAGGCAGGTGAGCCGGGGCCGCCGTTGAGGTACTTGTATGTGCAACCCACTGCAAGATCGGCATCTGACTCGTTCAGTTCACCGGGGACCGCACCGATGCTGTGACTCAGGTCCCACAATATCATCGCTCCCTTCTCATGGGCAAGCGATGTGATCTCCTTCATGTTGTACCTGAACGCGGACTTGAACGCTACATGCGACAGTGATACCAGGGCGGTGTTTTCATCAATTGCTGCCCTGAGATCCCCGGTCTCAATAGTCACTCCATCCCTCGAAGGAACAATTATCAGTTCATATCCTTCCCCGAAATCCCTTACAAGGCCCTGGAAGATATAAATGTCCGAAGGGAAATTCATATCATCAGTCACTATCCGGGTCCTCCCCTTTTGAAACATAAGTGCGGCATGGGCCAGCTTGTAGAGGTTTACTGAAGTGGTATCGGTCATGATTACTTCGCCTTCGGAGGCTCCGGCAATCCG
>JAVEZX010000047.1:0-17197 GCA_034002785.1 Bacteroidales bacterium | reverse complement strand
GGTGGTGAAATAGTCAAAGATGCGGCCGCTGCGCGCCTGGTTGTCAGCAAAATGCTTAACAACACTTATCAGGTCATTCTCCGTATAGCGGAGTGCCCTCATCATGTCCGAATAGTTTCTTATCCACACGGAACGTGCATCAGGCGACCGGTAGCCTTTTATCTTTTCACCGTCAATATTAATTTCGAGGAGATCCTGTTCGAGGAACCTGCTTATCCTCGGGATAAGCTCATCAAATGCCGGAGTTCCAGTTCTGATGTACATTACCGGGGCTTTAGGTTAGTTTTAGCGGGTTTAAAAATAGCAATTAATTCGCTCGACTCGCCGGTCCGGCCTCATTTTCTTCTTCAGCCGGCATCGCCTCATCATCATTGTCCTGAGACTCCTCCTCTTCATCTCTTTCATAGAAGGGAACGGGCTTCTGGGGCCCTTCGGCCCGATACCAGACAGCCAGGATAATGCCGGCAGCGGCACCAAGCATGTGCGACTCCCATGAGATGTCAATCCTGAAGCCCGGGAAGATACCCCATACCATCTCGCCGTAAACGAAGGCCACAAGCAGGGAAAGCGCCATCAGCGGTATATGCCTGCGTATGATACCGCTCAGGAACAGGAAGGAGGCGAGGGCGTAGACGACGCCGCTGGCCCCTATATGCCATGACGGCCTTCCGGTCAGCCAGACCGCGAGCCCCGTAAGCAGGGTGGACCAGAGAAGGACCCTGAAGGCTACCTGGGAGTAAAAGTAAAAGAGCGACGTGCCCAGGATGAACAGAGGAATTGTGTTGTTGAAGAGATGCCTGGCTCCTGAGTGTATAAACGGAGAGGTGACGATGCCGGTAAGGGATGTGACTTTGCCGGGAAAAATGCCAAGACTGTGAAGACTGATGCTGAACAGTTTCTCCACTGCCAGGCTAAGCCACATGAAAGCCACGAGCAGGAAGGGAACAAGCATGCTGAGCAGCAGCTTTCGCCTTTCAATGTCTGAGGGAGTTTCGGTCATAGCCGGCAGACGGTTATGGCTGTCACTTGTCTCGTCCCGGGTACCTGATGCCGGCCTTGCGACGCACCTCATCAAGGATGCGGGCAAGGGTGATACTGAAGGAAAGAGGTACCACCGGGCTCTCTGTCAGCCCCTTGTCGAGACAGCTCATCACCTCGGCAGCCTCATACTGGTATCCCTGTGCCGGGGGAGTGAATATGCGGTCGTCAACATCACCCTGCGTCTCAATTATCAGATGCTGGTTGCGGTCACGGCCTCGGGTAAGGATCAGGTTGCCCTTCTCGCAGTAAAACTCGGTTGATACACCACCCATGTTTGCAAAGGAGCTATAGGCCTCAGCCAGGCGACCGTCAGAGAAGCGGAAGATCATTGCCGTGCTCTCGTCAGCACCGGTAGGGGCAAACACAGACGTGGCAACAATATTTTCAGGCTCACCAAGGTACCTGAGAATATCCATCACGGGGTAAATGCCAATATCAAGCAGTGAGCCGCCACCAAGTGCCAGGTTATATGTACGCAACTCAGGGTCATAGGGAGAGATGAATGCAAACTTACCCCTCATGTGCAGCAGCTTTCCCATCTTGCCGCTCTTAAGGATGTCATCAGCCTTGAGATACGAGGGCTGAAACGGGGGCCATAGAGCCTCCATCAGAAAGAGTCCCCTCCTCTTTGCCTCGTCAGCCATCCTTGATACCTCCGCCGCTGTGATCGACATAGGCTTCTCGCAGATGACATGCTTGCCGTTCTGAAGTGCCATCAGAGTATTCTCCAGGTGCCGGGTATGCGGAGAGGAGATATAGACCACATCAACGCCCGGGTCAGCCAGCATCTCCTGGTAACTGCCGTAATGTTTGCTGAATCCGTACTCCCCGGCAAACTTCTCTGCCCTGCCGGCATCACGGGATCCTACCGCATATAGATGCGCATTGTCCAGCAGCATAAGCGCACGTGCAAACTTGTTCGCTATGTTGCCGGTCCCCAGAATTGCCCAGTTGTATGCCTTCATAACCGTAATTTTTTTTAAAGTTAGTCATTCCTCCTCTATCTAACCCCAACCCTCCGTATGAGTTCAGTACTTCTCCAAAAAAAATATTTTATTATTTTTACTACTATGTATTGCATGGTATTAATTTTTATTTATATATTTGCATTATCAAATTAACTTGCATTAACAGGTACCTTATAATTAAGACAATGAAAATGACTGTTAACATCAATCTCGGGGGTTACGCCTTCAACCTGGATGATGACGCCTACGAGAGGCTCCGGCAGTATATGAAGCGTCTTGAGAAGGAGTTCTCAGGCGAGCCGGGGGCATCTGAGATAATGTCTGATATCGAAGGAAGGATATCGGAGTTGTTCAGGACGAAGCTGAACAGTTACAAGCAGGTCATCACAATCAAGGATGTGGAGGAGGTGATGGCCATACTGGGTTCACCGGAGGACATCAGTGGCGGCGAGCCTGCCGGTGAGGTGCCCCCGCGTTCGCAGCGCAGGATTTACCGTGATCCGGACAGGCGTGTCTTCGGCGGGGTGTGTGCGGGCATCTCGGCATATCTCGGTTGGGATCCGCTTATAATGAGGATCATCTTCGCTGTCTTGATCTTCGCCGGAGGCTTCGGCCTCGCGCTTTACCTGATCCTGTGGATCGTCCTTCCTGAAGCGAAGACCACGGCCCAGAAGCTGGAGATGCGGGGTGATCCGGTCACAGTTGAGAACATCAGGGAGACTGTCAGGCAGGAGTTCAATACGGTTAAGGAGAAGATGAATCTTTGAGCTTCGCCGAAGGCATATAAAAGCTGAAAAAAAAGAAAAAGCCATGAATACGGACAACACAAGAGCACAAATGCGCAAGGGGATACTCGAGTACTGCATCCTGGCGGTACTGTCGAGAAATGCCTGCTACGCCGTTGATATCATCAATGAGCTCAAGAAAGCACAGGTGATAGTTGTTGAAGGGACTCTCTACCCACTGCTTACCAGGCAGAAGAACGCCGGTCTTCTCAGCTACCGCTGGGAAGAATCGCCTCAGGGTCCTCCCAGGAAATATTACGAGCTCACCGAGCTCGGTAAGATCTATTTAAGGGAGCTTGACAAAGTATGGGACGAGCTCGTGGAATCGGTTAACCAGATACGTGACAGGAAATAGAGGCAGCCATGAAAAAAAACCTTGATATCAACATTGCCGGGCAGCTCTTCAGAGTGGATGAAGATGCCTGGGAGATCCTGAAGCACTATCTTGACCATGTGGCGGCACGTTTCAAGACCGAGCAGGGGGGAGACGAGACCCTGGCGGACATTGAAGCACGCATAGCCGAGATCTTTGGCGGCGGGAATGAGCCTCCCACGCTGGTTTCGAAGGAGATGGTCACCAGCATGATCAACATCATGGGAGCTCCGGAGGACTATTATGAAGAGGGTCCGGCGGCTACGGACAAAAGGCTCTATATCAGGAAATCGATGTATGATCCCAACAGCCTTTCGGCCAGGTTCGGCCGGGCACTCTCGGGATTCTTCCGGGCCTTTGGCAGGATGATGTCGGCAATCCTGAGGGTCTTTGCCGTCATACTGGGTGCCATGTTCACCCTGTTTGGGTTCCTCTTCTTCTTCACCTTTGTGATTTTGATCTTCTTCAACAATGTCCCCTTCTTTGCCTCGGTAATGGAGCCGGAGATGACCAACGTGCATGACCTGTTAGGTATTGTGCTCAGCACCAACACCGTATGGCCGATCATGATACTCACGGCGCTCGTGACACTGCTGCCGCTGGCAGGCCTCATCTGGGTGGGTGTAAAGCTTATATTCAGAATCAAGGAGAGTTACAGGGTAGTGAACATCGTGCTCTTCCTGGTCTGGATCGCTTCGCTCTGCGCACTGGCAATAATTCTGGGTCTCAAGCTCTCGGTCTATTCAAACAGTGAGTCCGTGGAGAAGAGGCTTACCCTTGACCCCGCACCGAAGACCCTCTGGATAAATACTATGAAGAAGCAGGCAGACCTGAACTATGAAAAATATGCCTCGGTGGAGGATTTCAGGTTCTTCAAAGAGAGCGGGAACGGTGTGCTGAGGGTATCGCCGGATCTGAGCATCTACGGCAGCGAGAACGGTACCGGGTTTATCTCGGTGGAGAGAAGGGCAAGCAGCAATTCTGACAGTGAAGCCGTTCAGAACGCACGGCAGATTGATTACAGCTGGAAGTTCTCGGGTGACACGCTTTACCTCGACGAATACTGCACACTTCCGGCCGGGGCACGGTGGAACGGATCCATGGTTGACATAGACATACGGCTTCCGGAGGGTACCGAGATCAGGTTTGTGCAGGGCGTTTCGCCTGATGTGCTCAACTTTCATCTCTTTGCCGGAGAGACCCCCGCGTGGCGGATCAGGGAGGGCTACCCGCAACCAATAGACGATTATACAGGGCAATAAATCTGCACCTGCGTATTTTTACTCTTCAATATCCCGGCCTGAACAACCGGGATTTTTTTTGCCGGGGAAACCACCTTTTCATATCTTTAGCTCCTTAATTCAGCAGCCTTTGACTGTCACGGCAGAAAATATCCTTCTTATCGGTTCAGTACTGATTTTTATCAGCGTACTGGCAGGGAAGACCTCGCTAAGGATAGGTGTTCCCACGCTTGTTCTGTTTCTTGCCGTGGGCATGCTGGCCGGCTCGGAAGGGATCGGCAAAATTCCCTTCAATGACCCGGGGCTGGCACAGTTCATAGGCATCGTTGCACTCAACTTCATCCTCTTCTCCGGGGGTTTCGAGACCGACTGGGGCTCTGTGCGTCCAATCCTGTGGCAGGGTATCACCCTCTCCGTAGCGGGAGTGTTGCTGACGACGGTCACCCTCGGTGTATTTGTATGGTGGATAACCGACTTCTCCATCTATGAGGGGCTGCTCCTTGGCGCGATAGTCTCTTCAACGGATGCAGCTGCTGTCTTCTCGATACTCAGATCGAAGAGCCTTGCGCTCAAGGGGAATATCCGCCCCACACTGGAGTTCGAGAGCGGAAGCAATGACCCGATGGCCTACATCCTCACAATCGTCTTCATCGGACTAGTGCAGAACGGCGAAAAGTCGCTCTGGTCTGTACTGCCGATGTTCTTCATGCAGCTGCTGCTGGGGGGCGGACTGGGATATCTCTTCGGGCTGGGGAGCAAGTTCGTAATCAACCACATAAAACTGGATTACGAGGGGCTTTACCCGGTGCTCTCGATAACCCTGATGCTGCTCACTTACTCGGTCACCACGGCGGTAGGCGGGAACGGATTCCTGGCCGTCTACGTATCGGCTATCTATCTTGGTAACCAGGACCTGCTGCACAAGCGGACAATCATGAAGATGTTCGACGGACTGGCATGGCTGATGCAGATTGTCCTCTTCGTTATTCTGGGGCTCCTGGTCTTTCCGAGCCACATCGTGCCGGTGATAGGCATCGGGATGCTGATCTCTGCATTCCTTATCTTCGTTGCCCGTCCCTTCAGTGTCTTCCTGACCCTGTTGCCGTTCGGGCTGCGGACCAGGACAAAGCTGTTTGTTTCCTGGGTGGGACTGCGCGGCGCCGTGCCCATAGTCTTCGCCACCTACCCGCTGATGGCAGGGCTGGAGAAGGCGGAAATGATTTTCAATATTGTCTTCTTCATCTCACTGACTTCAGTACTGTTACAGGGAACCACCATACCCATTGTGGCGAAGTGGCTGCACGTCTCACTGCCGTCACGGGTCAAGACGGTCACTGCCGCCGACATACTGCTGTCCGAGCCAATTAATTCGGAGCTGGCTGAATTTACTATTTCGCCCGAGAGCGTGGTTGCCGGCATGAAGATCATTGATCTGGGATTTCCGAAAAACGCGCGCATAGCGATGATCAAGAGAGACAACCAGTACATTATCCCTGACGGAATGACCGTCATCCATACCGGCGACAAGCTCATCGTTCTTGCTGGCAGCAAGAATGTCCTGGAGGCAGTGACGGAATGCCTCCTCTCTGACAACCCGGTATGCAGCGATAAGGCAACATCTGCCTGAAACAACGAACATCATCTTTTCATATCTTTATGGCACTAACCTGATCAGCCAATGGAACCGGGTGTTCTTAAGGATATCGTTATCATTTTTGCCCTCTCCACCTTTGTGAATTTCATATTCACACGGATCCGTGTCCCTGCAATCATCGGTTACCTGCTGACCGGGATCATAGCAGGCCCTTACCTTCTGGGACTTATCAGCTCGCCTGAGAATGTAGAGGTGATGGCCGAGATCGGGGTAATACTGCTGATGTTTACAATAGGTCTGGAGTTCTCGCTTAACCATCTGCTCAATATCCGGCGGCTTGTATTCCTTGGCGGGTTCATGCAGTTGCTCCTTACGGCCGGGGTAACGATGCTTCTGGCCAGGGTATATCACCTCGCATGGAACGAGGCCGTTTTCGTCGGCTTCCTGACCGCCCTGAGCAGTACTGCAGTAGTACTTAAACTGCTTCAGGAAAGGTCAGAACTGACCACACACTACGGTAAAACGATAGTCGGGATTCTCATTTTCCAGGATATCATCCTGATTCCGCTTCTGATCTTTATGCCGATGCTGGGAGGCGGATCTGCTGATGTGGGGCATAATATTCTGCTGATGATGCTGAAGGCTGCCGGCATCATGATCTTCATCTGGGCCGGAACGCGATGGCTGGTGCCATGGCTCCTTCACCTGGTTGCGATGACACGCAGCCAGGAGCTCTTCCTGATGAGCCTCCTGCTGATCTGCCTTGCAGTGGCTATGCTGACGCACGAACTGGGAATGACACTTGCATTTGGCGCCTTCCTCGCGGGACTGATGATTTCGGACACCGAATACAGCCACAGCGCCTTCGGGAACCTCATCCCCTTCAAGGATGTCTTTACAAGTTTCTTCTTCGTATCAATAGGCATGCTTCTCGATCTGGGGTTTGTTGCCGAACACCCGTGGCTTGTACTGGCCACCGTGTTGCTTGTGATACTTGTTAAGACAGCTGTTGCCGGATTTACGGCTTTTGCTCTGGGTCATACTTTCTTCGGGACAGTGGTTGTAGGTCTTTCGCTGGCGCAGGTAGGGGAATTCTCATTTATCCTTGCAACAATAGGACTGACAAATGAAATTATTACGCCGTATCACTACCAGCTCTTCCTGGCTGTGGCAATAACATCAATGGCCCTCTCCCCTTTCCTGATACAGGCATCCAGACCGCTTGCCAGGCTCATCCTCAGGCTGCCTCTCCCGCCAAAGATGGTTAACGGGCTCTTCCCCATGAAGCAGGTGGAGATACCCGAGATCAGTAACCATACCGTACTGATAGGAAAAGATTCTAGGGCAATCAACCTGGCCTCCATGCTCAGGTCGATGGAGCTGCCGTTTACCTCGGTAGTCTTTGATACCGACCTTGCACGGCGTGAGATGGAAAAGGGCAGTCTGACCGTTTTCGGTGATGCCACCTTTGAGCCCGTGCTGCGGGAGGCTTTCGTGCACACAGCCGAGCTGGTGGTTGTCTCGGTGGGAAACCTCATAACCGCCCTGGCCATCGTGGAGCATACCAGGATGATGAACAAACATGCTCATATCATCGTACGGACGAGACATGTGACTGACATCGAGGAGCTTTACAGGCTTGGCGCCAACCAGGTCATACCCGAGGAGTTTGAAACTGCAATCGACTTCTTTGAGAGGATCCTTGGGAAATACCTTATTCCCCGGATGGATATCGAGCGTGCCATAGCCAGAACAAGGGAGGATAACTACGGCACATTCAGGGACAGGGGCAGATTGGGAGGCTATTCGCTGCTGAAGGATATACCCGATATCGAGATTGCCGCAGTAAGGGTTGGGGATAAATCGGTCTTTGCCGGGAAGACGATAGCCGGGACAGCCATGCGCAAGACATGCGGGGTCACTGTGGTAGCCATTAAGCATGGAGAAACGGTGATACCAAACCCCGAACCCTCCATCACAATTAACAGCAATGACATTGCCTATCTCCTGGGCAAGCCGGAGATGATTGCAATAGCAACTGACCTGCTTACGAAGGAAATACAGAAATAGCCAGTTGTTCAGGCACCCGGTCCGGCCCGGAAACAATCGGCGCTCCTTTGTTGTTACACATCCGGACAAAAGAGTTTTCTGACTATGAACAATGCTATTTACTCTATTCACAGGCCTGAGAATGAGCCTGTACTGACATATGCCCCCGACACCACGGAGAGGGCTGAGCTTGAAAAGGAGCTGAAGAGGCTCTCATCTGAAACGGTGGAGATTCCGCTGATGATAAACGGACGTGCTGTAAAAACCGGCCGGACAGGGAAAGTTGTAATGCCTCATGACCACAATCATGTACTGGCCACCTATCATATGGCCGGGGAGAAAGAGGTGTCAGATGCCATTGATGCTGCCATGCAGGCCAAGGAACAGTGGATGACGCTGTCATGGATCGAGAGGGCCTCCATAATGCTCAAAGCTGCTGAACTGCTATCACGCAAGTACCGTTATACAATCGTCGCGGCCACCATGCTAGGCCAGAGCAAGACTGTCCATCAGGCCGAGGTTGAGGCTGCATGCGAGACGATTGACTTCCTGAGATTCAATGCTTATTTCGCCGGGCAGATCTACCAGGAGCAGCCACGCTCCACTTCGGATCAGCTCAACAGGGTGGAATACAGGCCGCTGGAGGGTTTTGTCTATACGATTACGCCGTTTAATTTCACGGCAATTGCCTCCAACCTGAACATGGCGGTGGCCCTGATGGGCAACACAACGGTATGGAAGCCCGCAACAACCTCCCTCCTCTCAAGCTGGGTGCTGATGAAGGTATTCATGGAAGCCGGTATGCCGGCAGGTGTTATCAACTTCCTGCCCGGGCAGGGATCGGTCATCAGCTCGGTGGTGATGAACCATCCGGATCTGGGCGGGATACACTTCACCGGGTCAAACAGCACATTCAACGGTTTGTGGAAGACGGCTGCCCTGAATCTTGGCAAATACAAATCCTATCCGAGGATAGTAGGCGAGACCGGCGGCAAGGACTTCATCATGATACACAACTCGGCCAACCCGCTGGAGGCTGCGACAGCAATCATCAGGGGCTCATTCGAGTACCAGGGGCAGAAGTGCTCTGCCTCTTCACGGGTCTATATTCCGAAGTCGCTCTGGCCAGAGATATCTGAACACATCCGGCGGCAGGCATCGGAGATCAGGGTGGGTGATCCGGCAGATTTCAGGAACTTCATGAATGCGGTGATAGAAGAGAAGTCGTTTGACAATATCATGAAGTATATTGACCTTGCCATCAAGTCGCCCGATTGTGAGATAGTTCACGGCGGGAAGGGGGACAAGAGCAAGGGTTACTTTGTGGAGCCGACAATCATTCTTACAAAAGATCCGCACTTCATTACGATGAAGGAAGAAATCTTCGGTCCGGTGGTGACACTCTATCTTTATGAGGACGACAAATATGAGGAGACGCTTCAGCTTGTCAATGAGACCTCTCCATACGGGTTGACCGGCTCGATCTTCTCGGCTGACCGCCCGGCGATGGTCAAGGCGTGCCAGGTATTGCGTTTTGCGGCGGGCAATTTCTACATCAACGACAAGCCCACGGGAGCAATGGTAGGGCTCCAGCCCTTCGGCGGGGCGAGGGCGTCGGGGACGAATGACAAGGCAGGAGGACGTCTGAATCTTATCCGGTGGGTTTCGCCAAGGACCATCAAGGAGACTTTCATGCCGGCGACGGATTTCAGGTATCCATATATGGACAGGGAAGTCTGAAAGGCATAAAGTCGAAAAGCGAAAGGCGTAAAGTCATAGAATAAGAGAACCGGAAAGGCGGGGGTATATCATTCGGGTTTATGTTTTTCAACAGCCAGGGGTGAGGGTGTTAATAAAAGTTAGCGAAGGAGTGATAATGTGAACAGGATTTAGGTAATTTAGGGGATTGTTAATCCAAGGTTAAACCTAAACCCGTTCAGATGAAAAAACTATTTCTTTGTGCTGCGGCAGCTGCATTGCTGCTGGGAGCGTGTGAAAGAGCCCCTGAACCTGTCACTCAGGAGGACGATTACATCAAGACATCACTCGAAGTAATACCAGGCCAGTATGTCGTACTTCTCAAGGGCGATTTCGGCTATGTCAAGTCGGAAACCATGAGTTATGACGATGCACAGCTGGCAATGACGGTTGTTACGAAAGACATCCTTGCCAAGGCTGGTATTTATGACCGTGAACCGCTAAATGTTTATTCAGCTGGTATCCAGGGATTTGCCGTTCAGATGAGTGAGAACGAAGCCCTGGCGCTTGAGAGGCATCCCAATGTCAGGGGAGTATGGCCGAATATGATGTTCATCATGGCCAAACCTGCTCCGACTCCAACTCCCTTACCGGCAGAAGTAACCCCCCCCGGAATCGCTAGAGTCGGAGGAGTTTCCTATACAGGGACCAGAAGAGCATGGATAATTGATACGGGCATCGATCTTGACCATCCTGACCTGACTGTAGATGCATCCTCCGGCAAGACATTCGTTACCCGTACAACTACTCCTGATGATGATCACGGTCACGGAACACATTGTGCCGGAATAGTGGCCGCCATCGATAATACTGTCGGCGTTGTGGGGGTGGCTGCCGGAGCTCACGTCGTGCCAGTGAAGGTACTCGATAAACGTGGTTCAGGGTCAATGGACCAGATTATCGCCGGAGTTGATTTTGTAACTGCAAATGCCCTTGCCGGTGATGCTGCAAACATGAGCCTTGGTGGAGGTGTATATGAACCTCTCGACCTTAAAGTTGTAGCGATGGGAGCAAAAGGCATTTTTGTTGCACTTGCAGCTGGTAATGAGAGCGATGATGCAAACAATCACTCACCTGCACGGGCAAATGGTCTTAATGTTTATACCATTTCTGCATGCGATGTAAATGATTATTTTGCCTCCTTTTCCAATTATGGTAACCCCCCGGTAGATTACTGTGCTCCGGGCGTTAACATACTCTCCACTTACAAGGGAGGTGCGCTCGCCACAATGAGCGGCACCTCAATGGCGGCACCCCACGCCTGCGGTGTGCTATTAGTTACAGGAGGGAAACCCAACTTTTTAGGTTACGTTAAAACTGACCCGGACGGCAACTTCGACCGGATCATACACAATTAATCCTAACCCTGAGCTAAAAACCCTCCGGTCTGACCGGGGGGTTTTTTATTTACGCTCCGGAGGTTTAATTTTTCCTGGCGGAACCCCGCCGGAAATCAACCGGATGGCGCGATTTTTGATGTGAATTACAGAAGTTTATCCCTTCCGCCATATGAAAAGAGTCCTCTTGCTGCTGCTGCCGGTCATGATGCTCACCTCATGCGAAAAACAATACCTCGTACCCTCCGGAGATGTCCCCGCATGGCTTAAGGAGATGATCCTCGATGCCGAAAAAGGGGAAAGCAACCCGCCAATGTACGCTTCTGACCTCGGTGCGTGGGTGAGATACAAATATGACGGCAATTACTTCTTCGAATGGATAAACCCCATCATGTCATCATTCCCTCCGGTCTATAATCAGGCCGGTGACAAGGTGATGGAACAGGTGGTCTACGTCCCTTACCAGAACGGCAAATGCTGCAAGAAATATGTCTGGAAAGGCTCTGCTTTTCCTGATGACTACGATGAGTGGTAGGCCGGCCGGCCAAACATATTTTCTTCCCGCCGCCGGGGTAGTTTTATCCCGGCAATTTCACCTTCCGTCTATATTTATCGTATAGTAATCAAAAGATTATTAAACAGATGTGATTTTTTCATATATTTGACTTAATCAGGCAGTGAGCGGGGACCGAATTGATCTGAGACTTTAAGGACAGGAACCACTGTCGGCCAGACTTAATCCGCAGACCAAAATGAAGAGACTTCTCACTCTCATCCTTGCAGCCGGTTTGATTACAACCACTGTCGCTCTCAATGCCCAGCAAAAAACTTTCAAGGCTGTATGTGACAGGAGCTCCGGAATGGTAAAAATCGTTGCCACCGAAGACCGTTCTCCTGAACTGATACCTCTGAAAGGTGGATTTCCCTTTTACCAGGTAGCTGAAAAATGGGTAAAGGAAAATTACCCGGACGGTAAATGCGATCCGGCTGCAGAAACAAAGAAAAATCAGGATGCTGCTGACGCCGTCAGCCGGCAGGCAGGCACTACCACCCCGGTGCCGGCAAAACAGAACAACACACCAGATCTGAATGAGTTTTTTAACACTCCCCCGGGTCAGGCCCCTGCTTCCGTTCAGTCGCCACAGTTCAAATTCAGGAATACCTCACTTTTAATGGGTCTCCTATTCTCAAACCTGGGAAAGGTCTACGGCACCGATCCTCCGATGATCCCGGGATTCAGCATCGGGCTGGAGCAGTTTTTCGGCTCAGCATTATATGGCGGAACCGGAATACATATGATAGCACTGACAGGGAAAATTGACGAGTCAGCCGGGATAAATTCCCTGTACACCATCAGGATACCACTGTTTGCGGGATACCGAAAGGTTAACGGCAACCGCTACTGGGGCGTGGACCTGGGCCTGGCAGCCAACGCCATGCTCCGACCTGTCACATCAGAGTCTGACCTTGGCGGCGAGGTAGCAGCTGACAGATCCTTCAACACTATTACCAGGGTGAGGACAGGCACTGAACATTCGGCCTTCGAATTCGGAATCGATGTATGGCTGAATGACCTCCTGCTGACTGAAGCAGGATTTCAGATGACGGTTCTATCCGTTGGCTATCGGTATTCATTCTGAAATGGACAGCCACATGACCCGGAATTATCTCAGGACCATAGCGCTGACAATAATACTCCTGACACTTACAGGCCTGACTCTCAGCGGTCAGCCTCTGCCGACCGGGGAACAGGAGAGATTGAAAAAAGCGTATGACCTGACAGGACGATCATGGAGTCTCTCCTCCGATCTCCTGAAAAAAGTATATGACGAAAACGATGATGCAAAAGATGCAATCGGCGATGTGTCGGATATCTTCACCATAGTTGATGTCCTGTCCAAAGTCAGTGAGGCAAAGGACTTTGAGGCGTTCGAGGCAATAGTGCTGTTTATTGAGGATAAGCTTCTGTCGGAGATGTTCGAAGATATTTTCCCCAATGCAGCCTCAGCCCTGAACTGGGCCGGCAAAGCCCGGGCAATGATGCAGCTCCTGATTGATTTTGTCATAAACCCGGCACTTCTTGACAACGAGATAGATCAATACATCGCCCGCCGGGAAATACCACTTGATCCGGATGATGCCGTGGCAGGAATACGTAGCTGGGGCAATATCAAACAACAGCTTCTTGGCGAGTTTCGGAAACAGTACGGCGACCTTCCCTTCCGGGAGATAAAACCGTCAGGAATGTTCCTTCTTCCGGCATGGGACCGGAAATTTGACGATTATGTGACCGGTTGGTTTGAAGAGAAGTATCAGGACCATAAAATAAAGGAATTCAATGCTATTGCCCGAAGAGAACTTGCCAGCAGCAAGGCTCGTCTTGAAGAGAAGATAGTATGGCTTGAGTACCTCATTGAGAAAGAGCTGGAGTCAACCGAGAAACTTATGATTGAGCCATCAGCAGCCACTGTTAAAGTTTCTGAGTCTGTCATCTTCAAAGTGATCGCAGTGAACTTCAAGGGTGAAGCAAAGGATGTGACAGCCATTGCCCTGGCTAACCCGGTATTTAATGTCCTTACACCGGGGATGTACTCAATTCTGGCACAATATGACGGAAAGGATGCTCTTGCAAGAGTCACCGTGGAGGAGGAGACTGGCTCACCTGACGGTGATGATCAGGATAACCCGCCACCTCCTCCTGAAGATATGTGTGACACCTATTCCTACACCGAACCGTTCTGGGATCCGGGCCGTGAAGAATATTACTGCGACTGTCTCCCGGGCTATCTGTGGCGGCCGGATCTGAAGGGATGCGAGGAGGAAGGCAAACTGCTTGCAGCTCATGCTGACTGCTCAGGATATCCCAATACACAACCGGTATGGGATGAAGTAAGCAAGACCGTGATCTGCGACTGCCTGCCAGGTTATGTATGGGATAAGGATTTCACCCGCTGTTACCCGCAATCTGTAGCCGGACTAAACAGCCTCCGGTGCGATGAATATCCCAATACAATGCCTGTCTGGGATCCGGAGCATCAACAGCCATACTGCGACTGCATACCCGGATACCGGTGGAATGACGATTTCAGCGGGTGTGAGCGGATCACCGCCACGCAGATCGTTCATGCCGACTGTTCCCATCTTCCCAATGCACACCAGGTCTATGACCCGGATAATGATATAATGGTATGTGACTGTATGCCGGGGTTTGTCTGGAATAACACATACACCGGCTGCGTGCCCGAGAGAAAAAAACCCGCAATCGACATGAATGACATAATAAACTTCATGGCTATTCTCTCCGGCGCGATAAACAATAACACACAGGGTGCCGTGACCCCGGGAAACCTTCCGCCCGGTCAGCAGCAGCCCGTAGTGCACCAGAGCCGATGCAATGACACACAGAAAGCAGGTGGTGACGCCCCGGAAGTCCATATTATTGACCTGGGAATAGCAAGCGGAGCATTCCGCTTTGACTACCAGACATTCGACGTAAAGGACCAGATCATTATCTCGCAGGGCGGGATGATAATTTTCAACTCGGGATGCGTCGGCGAAAGCCGCTCGGTGCAGATACCGTTCAGCGGCTATACCACAGTCATTGAGGTCAGGGTCAACCCCAACTGCTCGGGATCAAAGGGGACTGCCTGGAACTTTACAGTTCATTGCCCTTCTTACTGATGCGAGAATAATCTTAACATAAAAAAGAAATGAAAATCAAAACACTAACCACCATGGCCCCCATCCTTGCCATCCTCCTCGTGATGGACGGGTGCGCCCTGTTCCCGGACACTGATGATGAGTGTCTTAAGGATAACTGGGAAACAGCCCAGGAACCAATTATTTTCGTCAGAATGACATCGGACCTCATCACGTTCACCGACGATATGACACAGTACAACTTATCACTGGCCAGTTCTATGACTGTTACCGGCACTATTACAAAAATATACTGCACAGGCAAAGAGAGCGGGACCTTCCCTGTTGAGGCACAGATTATGCCGTCCGGCGGTGCCATACCACTAACACAAGTAAAGATAGGAGGCCCTTATCAGTACAAGTTCCAGAACGACGAGGACAGGGTTGAGCTGAGAATTAAAGTGCGGATAACCTTCCCTGACGGGAAGATTTTTGAAACCACTGATTTGTGGGATTTCTTCACTTATTCTGACATCAGGTTGAATGCAAGCAGTCTGGAATATTATGTGCTCTATACTCTGAGCGGTTCAGCAACCCTGACAAAAATAAGCGGCTGACCAGATTTATTCATTACTTTTAGCGCCTTATCTCCGACTTTTTGAAAAAAGGAGAGTCAATGCGAACTCTGACTGTATTTGTTGTGTTCCTCCTGCTGGTCTCCTCTGAGATTCATGGACAGGACTTTAAGGGATCTCCGGGAGATTCCCTGACAGGGAGGATTATTGAACAGATCCTCGCTTTTCCACAGGAAAAGATCCACCTTCACTGTGACAAGCAGGTATACCTTGCCGGGGAAACAATCTGGTTCCGGGCTCACGTGGCTGATGCTGTTCTGCACATCCCCAAGGCAAACCAGTACGTAATTGCCGAACTGATAAACCCCCTTGACTCGGTCGTCAACAGGATTAAAATAAGGCCTGATTCGGGTGCATTCCACGGACAGATCAACCTCGACCAGGCATTACCCGAAGGTGACTATACCCTGCGGGCATGGACAGAAAACATGCTCAACCCCGGCGCCGATTATTATTTCATGAAAAAGATCCGTGTGGAGGGCCCCCGATCAGCCTCCGTGAATACCATGGTTGCACTGAAACAGGAAAAGGAGGATCGGTTTACAGCAGAAGTATACTTTGCAGACATAATAACCGGGAAAAAGATACTGTCGCAGAACCTTCGTATGAGGGTCAACAGAGAGCCGGCGGATGAGGTTAAGACTGACGGTGACTCGGTTGCACGGTTCAGCATGAAACTTCCTGCTGGTACGGACCGGAGTGTGCTTTACATCGAAACCTCAAAGAGCAGGGAATACATAACCCTGTCGCTCCCGGAAGATGACTTCGATGTCTCCTTTTTCCCCGAAGGCGGATACCTCCCCTCTGGCACTGAATGCCGTGTAGCCTTTAAGGCGCTCTCTGCCTCCGGCGTGCCGGAAGATGTCAGGATGAGCATCGTCGATGACTCCGGCAGCGAACTGACCCGTACCCGTACACTGCATGATGGTATGGGGCAGTTTTATATAACCGCCCGCCAGGGGGTGAAATATTTCGCCGTCTGCACCATCGGCAGCGGACGCGAAAAGCGCTTTGAACTGCCTCCCGCCCGCAGCGGAATTTATTCCCTCACTACAGAACAAACCGGAGACACCCTGCTGGTCAGCGTGCTTAAATCTGAGGACATTGATCAGGGACAGGAGCTCTTCCTTCTGCTTCATACCCGGGGAATCATTCATTACGCGAAGCCCTGGAATCATAATTTCAGTGCGGTTTCATTCGATACGGAAACGTTCCCCTCCGGCGTCCTGCAGATCCTCCTTTGTGATTCTGAGATGAAGCCGCTCAGCGAACGCCTCGTTTTCTGCATGAGTAATGACCAGGCCAGGACTGTGATTGATACAGATGCACAGAATTACGCAAAGCGAAGCCCGGTCAGGGCATCGGTACACATCACCGGACCTGACGGAAAACCCAGGGCAGGCAGCTTCTCTGTCTCGGTAACCGACGACAGCGACCTGCTCCCGGACTCCTCGGTCACAATACTCACAACGCTGCTGCTTACCTCTGAATTAAAGGGTTATATAAACAACCCGGGATTCTATTTCCGCAAGAACAATCCGCTTGCATCCGCCGGCCTCGAACTGCTTATGATGACAAACGGCTGGCGGAGATATGATCTTCCTGCAGTGCTCACCGGGAAGTACAGCACTATGAAATACCCTCCAAAAACCGGCATGGCGATCACAGGAAGTGTCAGATCCCTCATCCTCGGCAAACCGGTGAAAGAGACAGAAGTCAATGCATTTTCGTGGGGTACAGGCTATATCGAGATGACCAGGACGGACAGCCTGGGTCG
>JAVEZX010000046.1:0-18548 GCA_034002785.1 Bacteroidales bacterium | reverse complement strand
CCGGCTCCTCTCGAGCCGTAGAGTGCAGTTGCTGTGGCACCCTTCAGCACGCTGATGTTTTCAATATCATCTGAAGGGAGGTCACGAAGGGTCATGTTTCCGTAAGGCACACCGTCAATAACCAGCAGAGGCTTCTCTCCGCGTACAAATATTTCAGGTTCTGCGGAGAATTCAGAGCTGTTCCGTACCAGCAAACCGGCCACCTTGCCTGTAAGTGAGGTCCCGATGTCAACACCCTTTACAGTAGAGACCACATCACCGGAGACCTTCTGCACTGCATAGCCCAGGGCCTTTTCTTCCCTCTTTATGCCGAGGGCGGTGACAACCACGGCATCCATGCCAATCAGTTCTTCGTTCAGGACAACATTGAAGACAGTCTGTGATCCTACAGGAACCTCTTCGCTTTTCATCCCTATAAACGAAAAAACAAGCACATCAGATGCCTGTACATTGTCCAGGGTAAAGGTTCCGTCCATAGCTGTAGCAGTGCCGAGTATCCTGCCCTTTACGGCAACGGTGACTCCGGGAAGCGGTTCACCGTTCGGACTGGTAACCTTTCCGGCAATTCTGAGCTGTTGCATCACTGATCCATCAGCCAGGTAACCGGGGGCGAGAATGATCTTTCGGTCAATTATCGTATGGGTCACGTCCGTTCCCACAAAAAGCTTGTCGAGGACAGCGTCAATCAGTTGATTATCTGCTGAAACCGATACCTTGCGGTCAGTATCAAGGAGCTTCTCGTTGTAGAGGAAGAAGAATTCCGTCTCTGCCTCAATCTTGTCAAGCACTGTCACAAGACGCTCATCGGTGACGTTCAGAGTCAGTCTTGTCTTCTGGGAGTAGGCGTCTGTTGCATAAGCCTGCATAATCCCAAGCAGCATAAGAGCAATTGCTATGCGCATCGTAAGGAGGATTTTTTTCAGGGGCTGGCCTGGAGCCTTCCCCCGCGGGTTGGTTTTTTTCATAACTTTGAAAGTTTTCAGGTTAAAAAATGTCATTTAAGGATGTTTTTTGAGGAAATCGTTGCCGCGATTTCCTTTTTTTTCGGGTTACGGACTGTGTGCTGTTTGCATTGGTTCAGGGGTTTGGTTCGGAAATATTATTTCAGGTATATTTTTACCACACTCCTTGTATATGTAGAGTCTTCAGCAAGATACCTCGGTGTTATCTCGTACCTGATCGGAGATGTCATGCCCAGGAACTTGAGCACCTCCTCAAGCGGATCATCCTCAAAGGTTGCACGGAAGGAGTATTTCTCCAAATCATCATCCATGATCTCAACCCTGACATTGTACCACCGTTCGATTCGCCGTGCAACTTCAGACATCGAATCACTCCTGAAAACAAGCTTGCCGTCAGTCCATGAGGAGTACTTTGACGGATCGGTGGTGCTCCTGGTCACCCTGCCATTCTCATAGACCAGCTTTTCCGACGGGCTCATGATCATACCCTCAGTATAATGGTCAGAGTCTACCAGCACTTTTCCGCTCTCCAGCACAACCTCGACGTAGCCTTCCTCAGGATATGCACTGACATTGAAGGTGGTTCCGAGAACCGTAAGATCAAGATCTCCGGCATTGACTGTAAAAGGGTGTTTTTCATCATGAGATACATCGAACCAGGCCTCACCGGTCAGCGAGACGTCACGGTCTGCGGTAAATGGCATCTTATAGGTCAGAGTTGATCCGCTGTTAAGCATTCCCTCAGTGCCGTCCGGCAGAGTGAAGGAAACACGCGAGCCGGCGGGAGCATAGATTGAAGTTAACGGAGTAACACCATCGTTGCCGGTTCTGTCTTTTAAAAGCAGGAATCCTGTACCTGCAAGAAGCGGGATAAGAATAACGGCAGCAATCCTGTAATAGAATTTTGTCACCCGCTCTGCCAGACTTCTTGTCCTGCCGAACTCTTTAAGGCTGATCTTGTGATGGATGCAGTCCAGCACTGCCGATAGTTTGTTTACTGAAGGTATATTGCTGTCTGTGATGTTGTTCCAGTCATCTTCAAGAATTTTTCTGAGTTGTTGGTTATGCTCTCCTTCAGCAAGCAGTTCAATTATCTCATTGACCTCATTATCAGAGGATATACCGTTTACAAAGTCTGCAAGCCTGTTTTTTTCCCTATTATTTGTCAAATTCATCTCTGTTCCTGATTCCGGAAACTTTTTTTCCCGTAATACATAGTAATACCCGCGGGAATTAAAAATCTCACATAAGAATCGGAGAAAAATTAAGAATCTGGAAATCCGGCAGGGGTCAGAAGAGAAAAAGTGAGGTGAAGAGGATAACCGCAAGGCTTTCGCCGGCCAGCAATTTGCGTATGGTTTTGATTGTGGAGGAGACATAGTTGTCGACTGTACCGGGTGAGAGCCCGAGCCCGGAAGCCACCTCCCTTGCAGGCATTCCGTCAATTTTGCACATTATAAATGCCCGCCTCTGCCTTTCCGGCAGGCCAGCGATAATTTTTTCCACTTCAGTAAGGAGTGAATGAAATTCCGAGTTATCCTCCGAAGAAGTATCTGACTTAATATCGGTCCGCACAGCCTCCTCAATGTACTTCCTGAGATAACTCTTTCTGCGGAATAACCTGCAGATCTCATTGTAAGCGATGGTAAAGAGGAATGACTTGAATGATAGGTTCGTGTCGAGTTTTTTATGATTCTCCCACACCTTCATGAAGACGGTCTGAACCAGTTCTCCTGCTTCGTCATCTGACTTCAGGTACTTCATGCTGAAGGCGTAAAGACGACCCGCATACATGTCGTAAATCATGTCAAAAGCCTCAAGATCACCCTTTTTCAGCCTTTCAACCAGGTCTTTTTCAGGAACAGTCACTCTAACAGTTGTTGCATTACGTCAAATATAATCACATCTTACAAAACTGATGCATCAAATGCAGAGACGAATTCAGCGGCAACCGGCACGAAGTACTTAAATACTCCGCCATGGCAGCAGTATTCAGCGTAAAAAGTTAATTTTATGCTCTACAGTTATTCAACCTCAAACCAGTAAAGAAATGAAAAGAGATCAGAATTGGATAAGCCGTTTTGTGATGTTCATCGTGGTAATTATTTGTTTTACCGGCCCTGCCGGTGCGCAGCGCCTCAGTCCCGGGCCGCAGGATCTTTCCTTTTTCTCTGCGGTGGATGATACCGATCAGCCCTATTCGGTATACATTCCGGAGAACTATGATGAAACAAAGGCATACCCGCTGGTTGTTTTTCTGCACGGAGCCTGGTCAAACCACCGGCTCGGTATGAGGCGTCTGTTCGGTGTAGGCAACAGCCAGGGATATGATTTCATCAAACCAGGCAATGTGCCATATGAGAATGACGTTGAGGCAACCCGTTACTGGCCTCCCTTCAGGCCGGTTGACTATATCGCTGCGGCGCCGCTGGCACGAGGTACTGCAGGGTATCAGGGTGTGCCTGAACAGGATGTATACGATATGATTGATGACCTTAAGTCGAGATTCCTTATTGATGAAGACAGGGTTTATCTTACAGGTCTTTCAATGGGAGGAGGAGGTACCCTGTGGCTGGGCCTTACCCGTCCCGATGTGTGGGCAGCCATCGCACCTGTCTGTCCCGCGCCCCCCGACGGAACCCTGGAACTGGCAGGCAACGCAGCCAACCTGCCGGTGCATCTTTTTATCGGCGACAAGGACTTCCTTTTCAAGACCGCAACAGAGTGGAAGGATAAACTTGAAATCACCGCTCAGAGGGTTGATTACGTTGAGTATCCGGGCGTGGGTCACAACAGCTGGGAATGGGCCTATAAGGACGGATTCATCTTCGACTGGTTCTCACAGTTCAGAAGAGACCTTTTCCCGGAGAAGGTGTCGTTCACCACGAAATGGTTCAAATACAACAAGGCCTACTGGGTGACTGTTGACGATATGATTCCCGGCGGGACAGCCTCTATAGAGGCGAAATTCACGGGTGCCAATGCCATTACTGTAGTTTCATCGGGAGCAAAGGCCTTCACGCTTAGCCTCGAAGGGCATCCTCTCTTCACTTCCGGGAAGAAGATGTCTGTTAACGTCAACGGTAAGGTCTTCAGTGTTAAAAGTGCAGATGCTGTATCATTCATGCTTTCAGGAGACAAATGGGTTAACACCCGCTTCACCCCGGGTCTCACCTCGAAGCAAAAAGGAGCAGAGGGCCCGCTCTATGCAGCTGTGACCGGAAGCCATGTCTATGTCTACGGTACTGCTGACAACCCGCCGGCTGATATACTTGCCGGCAGACGTGCCCAGGCCATGGCTGCAGCCGACTGGACCGGGATGGGCGGCAGGATAATGGTCTTCCCGAGAGTAGTGGCAGACAGGGAGGTAAGGTCAAGTGATTATGTGCAGTCAAATCTTATTCTGTTCGGTACCCGGGAGACAAACTCGGTCATCGAAAAATTTGCTGACAGGCTGCCAGTACATCTTGATCCCAAGGCAGAGAACTACGGTCTGGTGTACATCTTCCCGATGAACAGACATTATATTCTTGTCAATTCGGGCCTCCCCTGGTGGACACCGCCGAAAAAGCAGGCAGGACAGGGCGGTTACGCATTCAGCGGATCAAAAATAGAGGCTTTGAAGATGATGGAAGATTATCTTCTCTTCAGGGAGAGTCCTGACGATGTCCTGGCCCGGGGTCGTTTTGACAACAACTGGATGCTTCCTGAGGATGCAATACAGAAAATGATGGGATCCGGGGTTGTGACCGTGAGATGAATTGGCCCGGATCAAAAGAATAAAACCGTTATGAACCATTGAGATCAAAATCTGAAAAAAATGAAACCAGTTACAATAGTTTTGCTTTTAATTGCACTTGTAATGAATACGGGATGCAACAGGAGCAGCCTCACGGAGGCAAAGGTCAGTCTGAAGGATGGCGTTGTGCAGGGTACGATTGAGGACGGTATGGCAGTCTTCAGGGGAATTCCTTTTGCAGCTCCACCGACAGGTGATCTCCGGTGGAAGGCCCCGCAGCCGGTTATACCCTGGGAAGGGGTGCTTGAAGCAGTCCGTTTCGCCCCCTCGCCGGTACAGGCAAGAGCAGAATGGATGGGTGATATTGAGATGTCTGAGGATTGTCTTTATCTTAACGTATGGACCCCTGCCGGATCAAAGGATGAGAAGCTTCCTGTGATGTTCTGGATTTACGGAGGAGGCTTTTCAAACGGCACTACTGCCGGGACAATTGGAAAGAACCTGGCATCAAACGGAGTAATCCTTGTCAGTGTTGCCTACCGTCTCGGTGCGCTTGGTTTCATGGCACATCCTGAGCTGTCGGCTGAATCAGCGAACGGTGTGTCAGGAAACTACGGCATCCTGGATCAGATAGCAGGGCTGAAGTGGGTGCAACAGAATATTGAAGCCTTTGGAGGGGATCCCTCCAGGGTAACAATCTTCGGTGAATCTGCCGGCGCCATCTCTGTCAGCATGCTTTGTGCCTCCCCGCTGGCTGAAGGACTCTTCTCCGGCGCCATAAGCCAGAGCGGCGGTTCATTCAGTCCGGTCAGTGAGAGCAGGGGCATGGGTGAATATATGGCCTCACTGAAAGGTGCAGAGCAGCAGGGTCTGACATTTGCCGAACGGATGGGTGCACAAAGCATTAAGGAAATGAGGACGATACCCTATGACAGATGGCTCGATGATCCGCTGTCACAGATGGGCGGATTCTGGCCCAATGCTGACGGATACGTGATTGCCGGGGACCAGTACCAACTTTACAGCAGCGGCAGCTATAATGATGTGAACGTCATAATCGGCACCAACTCTGATGAGGGTTCAATGTTTGTTCAGCCGATGGAACCGGAGCAGTATGCCGGTATGATAAAAGGACGCTTCGGGCCGTTGGCAGACAGGGCCCTGGAGCTATACCCGGGCAATGACCAGACTGAAGTATATCATTCAATGGCTGACATCTTCGAGGCGGCCACATTTGCCTGGCCCTCATGGGCATGGGCAAGGCTGCAGTCAGAGACAGGATCCTCGAGAGTCTACATGTACTATTTTGACCAGTTCAGGCCTGAGCCCTTCTTCCCCGGCGGACCTGTCCCAAGGGGCGCTGCCCATGCAATGGAGATACCCTATGTCTTTGGCACAGCAGGCCAAAACCCCGGGATGGAAGCTACTGACGAGGAGAAAGTGCTTTCAGACATTATGATCAGGTACTGGACCAACTTCGCGAAAACCGGAGATCCAAACAGCGAGGGGCTTCCCGAATGGCCTGTATACAAAGACGGAGAGAAAACCGTGATGCATCTTAAGGGGTCTGAGCCTGTGACGACTGAGCTGCCTGATGCAGAACGCATGCAATTCATGGAGGAATATTTCAAATGGCTCAGAGAAAAGTAATCATGCGTGATATGGAAGTAAGAACGGATGATTCCGGCAGGGCTCATCTGGAAATTCCGTCAGGAAAAAAGAGTGGTGAGATCACGATAGTTGCCGAGTGCCGGACCGCTTCAGGCACACTGAAGAATGAGACAGCAACGGTAAGGGTAAGATAAGGCTCTGCGGTTTTTGGCTTTTTCACCCAGCGAAAATTGACTATTATTGCGCCGAAAACAGGTACAATGAGAAAGATCAGCAGCGTAGTATTCGATATCGGAGGGGTTCTTATCGACTGGAATCCAAGACATCTGTTCAGGAAGGTTTTCAAAACCGAAGAGGAAATGGAATGGTTCCTCGCCAATGTCTGTACATATGAATGGAACGTTCAGCAGGACGGAGGTAAGCTCTTCAGCGTTGCCACTGCCGAGCTGCAGCAGAAGTTTCCGGAGTACAGTGACAAGATTGCCCTCTATTACGGCCGCTGGGAGGAGATGCTCAATGGTGAGATAAAGGGAACGGTTGAGATCTTCCGAAGGCTTAAATCGGCCGGAATGCCCCTCTATGCCCTTTCAAACTGGTCACATGAAGCCTTCCCGGTAGCTTATAATCGATATGATTTCATGAAGGAGTTTGACGGACTGGTGGTCTCCGGCTATGAGAAGCTTCTCAAGCCTGATCATGCAATCTACCGTGTTCTGATGGAGCGTTACAATGTCAATCCGGCAGAATCTGTTTACATTGACGATAATAAGCCGAATGCAGAGGCTGCGGCAGAGCTGGGATTCAATGCCATCCATTTCACCTCACCGGATCAGCTCAGGGCTGAGCTGACAGTGCTGGGCCTCAACGTATGAAATATGAGAACAACTGCGGTAAATAATGTTGAAGGTTCAGCCACTGTGAGACGGATCGCCCTGCTCCTGTCGCTGATCCTTCTGCTTGTTTCCGCTACTGCGGGAGGTCAGACCGTAAGCCCGAAAAGGGGTATATGCGGTGATGCCTCGCCTGCTGACCTGGCCACACTGGCACCGTATATTTCCTGGTATTACGACTGGGGAGTTGAGCCACCCGCCGTATCCCAGGGACAGCTCTCAGGCATTGAGTGGGTTCCCATGGCATGGAATGCACCGTCAAACCTCACCGATTTTGAGAACAGGATACCCGACGGCAGTCTCTATCTTCTCGGTTTCAACGAGCCAAATTTCCTCTCCCAGGCCAACATGACCCCGGCTGAGGCCGCGGCTGCATGGCCGGGACTTGAAGAGGTTGCTGCCAGGAAAGGGCTTAAACTTGTCAGTCCGGCGGTGAACTGGTGCGGTGACTGCGTGGAAGGTGTCACCAATGACCCGGTTGACTGGCTCGACAAATTCTTCGCTGCCTGTCCGGGATGCAAGGTTGATTACATTGCAATCCACAGCTATGCCCCCGGCTCTGAATCACTAAGAAACTACCTGACGAAATTCAAAAAATACAACAAGCCCCTGTGGATCACCGAGTTTGCACCGTGGGATCCGCCCAAGCCTGATTTTGAGGGTGTGGTAAAATATATGAAGGAGGCGATACCGATACTTGAAAATGATCCTGATGTATTCCGTTATTCCTGGTTTGCCACCCGCGTGGGCATAAATCCTGATATAAGCCTCCTGGGAGCTGACGGGGTGCTTACAAAACTGGGACAGCTGTATGCCTGCATGGGTTTCCCGGGGTTGTCAGCAGACCTGCCTCCCGTGGTGATGACAGGTCCCGACCGGTTTATCAGCCAGCCGGCCTCATCTGTCACACTGAGTGGATCAGTATATGATGCAAATAATGATGTAGCAGTCATCTCATGGACTCAGGAGAGCGGTCCGTCAACTGCTGTTTTTGACAACGCCTCTGTAGCCGGGGCCGTTGTCTCGGGTCTGATTCCGGGAGTCTACAATTTCCGGATGACAGCCACTGCCGGTGGCAGGAGCGATTTTGACGAGGTTTCAGTCACTGTCACTACCCCGAATATTGCGCTTGGCAAACCGGTTTCAGCTTCATCGGTTCAGGGTCCTGCCACTCCGGCTTCGGCTGTTAATGACGGCATCCTTACCACCCGCTGGTCCTCGGCATATACTGATGTCGAATGGGTCAGGATTGATCTGCAGGCGGTTTATGATCTTACCGGCGCCAGAATCTTTTGGGAGGCGGCAGCAGCAAAGAATTTCAAGATCCAGGTTTCAACTGATGATGCATCCTGGACAACGGTCTATACAACAATTAACGGTGATGGCGGAACAGATGGCTTCACATTTGCCTCCGCAGCAAGGTACATCAGGATGTATGCCGGTGACAGGCTTACGGAATACGGTTACTCAATCTATGAATTTGAGGTTTTTGGAACGCTTCAGACCGGAATTGAGGACACCCCCGGAGACAACACACTGTCAGTCTATCCCAATCCTGCACATCAATGGCCGGTGAGAATCATTTCAGGCAAAAGATGGGAGGGAAGAGAAGCCGTACTCACCATCAGCAGGATAACCGGTGAAACAGTCTGCATAGAAGTGCTGAGTGTCCCGGATGACGGATATGTTGATCACCTTCTTGACCTGGAGGGAGGAGTATCGCCTGGTGTTTACATCCTGACTTTACGGGTGGGGAACAATACGGACCACACACGGCTTGTGTTCCGCTGACATGCTGACCGGATACCGTAGACACGGGAAGCTATAAATTACATTGTTTAATGCAGGACCTTGCACCCTGAGACATGAGTTTTTTCTCTACATTTGATTGAAATTCGGCCAGGATGAAATGTTTTGTCGATCAATGTTGCTGCAAAAGGCAATGTTCAGGAAGGAGGATACCCTCCACGGTCAGGCAATGTGCAATTACTTTTACAATTCTGTTTTTCATTATGCAAACCGCCATGAGCCAGGAGCCCGTGGTTGTGACAACAGTAAGGAAGCCAGTGACTGTTGAGAAGAAAGCTGACACTCTGGATACAAGGGAAATACAGACTATTCCTACAAGAACGGAATCTTCCCGTCCTGCACAAAACACAATATCTGTACCCGAAAAAAAGAGTGGCGGTCTGCTGGAGGATCTTTCCACAGATTCAAACTCGATAATCAGCTATGACAGGATCTCTGCGGGCCTTGGCTTTGGACTTGATTACGGAGGCCTGGGGGCAAATATCCTCCTTTATCCGCACAGAAATGTTGGTGTTTTTTTCGGAATCGGCTACAATTTCGTGAAAACGGGAGTCAACAGCGGGGTAAAAGCAAGGATTATTATTGGCAGCAGCAGCAGCAACATTGGTCTCTCTGCACTGGCAATGTACGGTTACAATGCTGCAATAGGCGTCAGCAATCGCCCTGACTTGAATAAAGTATTTTACGGCTTTTCCCTGGGAATCGGTATTGATTACAGGCCCTGGAGCGGAACTGACGACTATGCATTTACCGGCATTTATCTGCCGGCAAGAAAGCCTGAGGTTCAGGAGTATATTGATTATCTTTCAGGCTCCGGAGTTCAGTTTGACAGGAAACTCTCTCCGGTTCTTATCGCAATAGGGTACAGAATAACAATCAGATAAGCCATATATTAATTCCTGCCCGGAAGGTTCCGGAATACCGACCGGTACTGTGGGAGCAAACTGAGAATCCATCAAACCAACAAAATGGAAAAACCACTGCTGAATGACCCGGCCCATCCTCCCACAGAGGAGCTGCTAAGAAGCATCCTCCGGGATAGTTTCAATATTTACAAAGAGATGATTAATGCAATCACCTCAGAGGAGCAGGGCCTGATACCGGAATGGAGGTTTTACAATGACGGCAAGGCATGGCTTTGCAAGATGGTCTTTAAAAAGAAGACAGTATTCTGGCTGTCTGTCTGGGATGGCTGCTTCAAGGCCGGATTTTACTTTGTGGAGAGGCACTTACAGGGAATCGCGGAGCTTGAAATTGCCCCGGAAATCAAAGCGGCACTTTCAAATGCTAAACCGTTTGGGACCATGTACCCTGTCACCCTTGAAATGAGAAGAAAAGAGCAGATCGGAGACCTGCTCAGACTGGTGGATTACAAGAAGAAGTTAAAATAGTGTACGGGGATTTTGTCGGACGCCCGACAAAACCCCCGGTCACTCAGTTATCTTGTCAGCGGCACCGGTTTCCCGAAGCCAACCTTCTCCAGCTGCTTCATCTGTGTGGCGGCATCACCCACAACCACCCAGTACATCCTGTCAGGATCGAAGTATTTCTGAGTGATTGCCTTATGCTCCTCAACAGTCATGTTCCTGATCACATCCTCCTCCTTTTTGACCCAGTCATCGCTGAAGTCGTACTTACCGATTGAAAACAGCATCTCTGTCATAGCATCATTGGTTTCAAAGCGAAGGGCATTCGACCTTATCATACTGTTCCTGATGAACTGCAGTTCCTCCTCAGAAATACCCTCACGGTACTTCCTCAGCTCCCCGGTTATTATCTCCATCGTTTCAAGGGTCGCATCAGATCTGACACTTGTCGAAATGATGAATGGTGCCGGATTTTTCATCTCACGGAACATGCTTCGTGCCCCGTAGGTGAATCCCTTCTGTTCGCGCAGTATCTGGTTCAGGATGCTGGTGAAGGCCCCGCCCATCCGGTAGTTTGCAAAATCAGCTTTTACATAATCGGGATTATCCCTGGTCATTGCAAGGTAACCGGCATATACAACCGACTGTCGGGAGCCGGGTATGTCAACGAAATATATCTGTGCCTTTTCCGGCGCCGGAGGCAGCTCATAGCTCTTAAGGACAACATCGCCGTTCTGCCATTCAGCCTCCAGCGGGCTGAGGGCCTCAAGCACCTCATCCTTTGACACGTTGCCTGCCACATACACCGAAGTGACTGACGGTGAAAAGTTCCTGGCATAGAAATCCTTCAGGATATCAGGAGTAATCTGTTCGATCGATTCCTTCGTGCCCCTTATATCATACCCTAAAATATGTCCGGGTCCGTAAACAAGCTTCATAAACCTGTCTGAGGCGACACTGGCAGGGCGGGCTTCGGACTGGATAAGAGCGTTCCTGGTACGTGACTGTGCCATTCTGAACTCAGCCGTATCCCAGCGAGGCTCCAGGAGCATCTCTTTCATGAGTGAGACAGTCTTTGCGAAGTTGCGAGACAGGGTGCTGCCGCTGAAGACTATCTCCTCGCCGGAAGCGCGCATGAATACTGATGACCCCAGCAACTGTATTTCCTCCTCCAGCTCCTCGGGGGTCTTGTTCCTGGTTCCCTGGGGAAGTACGGCGGTAACCATCGATGCAACACCCGGCATGGCAATATCATCCGCCAGCGCTCCACCGGAAATGACAACAGACATGCTGACCAGGGGCAGTTCCCTGTTCTCTGTGCCATAAACCCTTATGCCGTTCTTCAGAGTGGCTCTCCATACTTCAGGCACGCGTACCTCCGGTTCAGGCCCGGCAGGTGGTTCCATTGTCCGGTCAATTACAGAGGGAGTCTTATCCACGGCTGTCTCCAGGATATCGTCTATAGCCACCTGGCTGGCCTTTGTGATGTCTTCCTCATTTACATCTGCCTTTACAGAATTATCCGCTATCATATCCGGCTGTCCCCTTGGAACGAAACTGGTTACAATGTGCGGCTTGCCCTTTATATAGGTCTCATATACCCTTAGTATGTCATCACGGGTAACAGCCTTGATGTTTTCTATATCCTTCTCAACATACCCCGGGTCATTCAGGAAGGTATTGTAGAAAGCCATCTGAATAGACTTGTTCATCACGCTGTTCAGCCCCTGGTAAAAATCCTTTTCCATTGTAGCTTTGATACGGTCCACCTCCCTGTCTGTGAACCCCTCAGTCTCGAAACGTGTGAAAGCCTCATGTATGGCTTCTTCAATCTCTTTCAGGTTCCTCCCCTCATTGGCAGTGACGGAGACTGTAAATTCGCCGGCCAGCTCCTCGGCGCCGTTATATGCTGACACCCGCGAGGTGAGCTGTTTCTCTTTCACCAGCACCTTGTACATGGGTGCCTTTTTTCCGCTGGCAAGAATCTCTGCCAGGAAGTTAAGGGCATATGCATCTTTGGTGTAATTCTCAGGTGCCGGCCAGACGAGATTGATCTCCGGCACATTGGCAAAATTATCCTCGTGGTACAGTCTCTTTGACTCGCTGAGAGTAACTGGCATGGCTGTTCTGGCTGCCACCTCCCCGCGGCCTTTTATCTCACCGAAATACTTGTCGAGCAGCATCTTCACCGAATCGGGTTCGAAATCGCCCGCAAGAACCAGTGTTGCGTTGTTCGGACCGTAGAAGTTCTCATAGAAGCCCCTGACATCATCCACGGTGGCGTTTGCGAGATCCTCCATCTCACCTATCACCTCCCAGCTGTAGGGATGAGATGCGGGATAGAGGTTCTTGGATATCACGTAGTTGGTAAAGCCGTACGGGGAGTTGTCCTCTCCCTGTCTCTTCTCATTCTGCACCACATTCTGCTGTATGGCCAGCAGGCGTGGTGTCACCGAGTTGATGAAAAAGCCCATCCTGTCTGATTCGAGCCAGAGGATCTTCTCAAGGGCATTCCTGGGAAAAATTTCAAAATAGGTGGTTACGTCGCGGCTTGTAAATCCGTTGTTGGAACCGCCGGCATTTTCGATGACCCTGTCAAATACCCCGTTGGGAACGTTTTCCGAGCCGCTGAAGAGAAGGTGTTCGAAGAGATGTGCAAAGCCCGTCCGTCCGGGAGTCTCCCTGCTGGAGCCAACGTGGTACATGATGGCATAGGAAATAACAGGGTCAGAGTGATCCTGGTGAAGGACCACCTGCAAGCCATTCGGCATTGTGAATTTTTCATAGCTGATGTTCAGCTTGTCATTGACTTCAGTTGTGCTGCACGCCACGGCTACTATGACCGCCATTGCCGGCAACATGATTTTAAGGAGGGAGTTAAGTCTGTTCATTATTAAGGATTTTGTGTCTTGTCTGAATCATTTAAACGGGAGTCCTGATCATAAATAATGACCGTTATCTCCTCCGGTTCCTCTGTCAGTCGTCGCTGAGCCGGATAGCCTTAAGGCCCAGGTAAACCGGGGGCAGATCGGCATCAAATGTCTCACTGAAAATCTCCATTGCCGCACCGAGGGAGGTGGCATTTTCAATTGTGCTGGCATAAACCCGTTTATCAGGGATCCTTGCTGCAAGTATTCTGACGAAAGTGTCATTGCGTGCAAAGCCGCCTGTAACGTATATTATCTCGGTTGAATCGCCTTCAGATACAATTTCACGGAATGATCCCATGCACTCGTCAACCAGGTCGTACATCATCTGGTGATAAGCGTCAGCATATGTAAGGAAGTGAGTGAGGTCAGCATCGTGGTCAGCAAAGCCTTCAGGGATACCGTGACGGAAGAATACTCTCCCGCGACGGTTTGCCTGGATCTTTTCTATCTTCTTGTACTTGATCTTTATTGTCTTGTATAGCTCCCCGGTAACCCCGAAGTGGTCATCGAGTACTGTTACATTGCTGTCATGTATCTCACCAAGTATAAACCGGGAGTATTTTATCTGCCGGGAGCCTACGCTCATGAAGCCCCTCATGCCGTCCGTTGGCTGTACACCGTCAAACGGCTCCTGGTTATAAGGATTCATGAAGGTGCACCATATGCCGGTGGACGCCAGGATAAAATGCCCGCTTGAACCCATCAGGTACGGTATGAGCGAGGCCGTGGTGCTGCTCATGCTCTCACATTTACACGGATTGGCAACTCCCTGCAGACCTTTGACAATCTCAGAAACGAAGCCCTGAAGATGTGTTGTACACCCCTCATCGCCTGCAATGTTCACCGCCCTGACAGAGTACAGGTCACGGCCCGTTACCCCGCTCAGGCATGACTGCATCCAGGCTTCAATTGCAGGAAGGTCATCACATGGCTGACCATGGGTGTCAAAGGTCTCTCCAATGATTTTCTCCTCTGTGTGCAAGGTATTCAGGCTCTTGTCGAAAAGCTGGAATCTCTTCCATGTCCTGCCGATATCGAAAACGGCAATCACATCGGTATAGTGTGAATCCATCCGTGCAGTAAATTTTATATCAAATATAACCATTGCATCATTCCGCCCGTCATCCTCTCAGGCTTAACATGCCAGTTTGTGTGATTGTTCAACATTTCATACCTTCATCCTTTCAAACTGCTGACACCATGAACTGGATTGACATTGTAATAGTTGCCCTGCTCTTTTACGGGCTGGTACAGGGATTCATTGACGGCCTGATAATTGAGGTGGCAGAGCTGGCCGCACTTGTGCTTGGCATCTGGGGCGCCATCCACTTCTCATGGTGGACGGCCGATAAGCTGGCAGGATGGTTTGACATGACATCCCAGTGGAACGGCATTATCTCCTTCGCGGTCACATTCACTGCCATCATGATAGTTGTCTACCTGATTGGCAAGCTGCTTGACTCCATTCTGAAGGCTATGGCTCTTGGTTTCGTTATAAAGTCGCTCGGAGCCATCTTCGGGGTGCTGAAGATAGCCCTTGTACTCAGCGTACTCTTCGTCTTACTGAATACTATCGACGAAAAGAAGCACTTCCTTCCTTCGGCTACAATAAACAACTCATTCCTATTTAATCCCATTGCCGACCTTGTGCCGTCAATCTTCCCGATTGTTGAGGGGGGTGACCTGATTGACAGCTTCAACCGCCACAAAAAGCAGTCGCCCGGGGTGACCATCTGAGCGGTTTTGATATCTTTGCGACACCTAATTTTAAGTTGCTGATGATGAATTTTGTTGAAGAGCTGAGGTGGCGCGGGATGATTCATGATATCATGCCCGGCACGGAGGAGTTCCTGATGAAGGGGAAGAGCTCGGCGTATGTCGGTTTTGACCCTACGGCCGACTCACTGCATATAGGACACCTGGTGGGAGTGATGATGCTGAAACACTTCCAGAACGCGGGTCATACACCAATAGTGCTTATTGGCGGCGCCACGGGAATGATCGGTGATCCCTCCGGCAAGTCCGAGGAGCGCAACCTCCTTGACGAGGAGACGCTTCGCCATAACCAGGAGTGCCTGAAGAAACAGTTTGAGAAGTTCCTCGATTTCAATTCCGCCGCAACCAACAGGGCGGTGATGGTCAACAACTACGACTGGATGAAGGAATACTCCTTCCTCGGTTTCATAAGGGATATCGGCAAGCACATCACTGTCAACTACATGATGGCCAAGGACTCGGTGAAAAAGAGGCTTGACTCCGAGACCGGACAGGGGATGTCCTTCACCGAGTTCTCGTACCAGCTGGTACAGGGCACAGATTATCTCTTCCTATATAAAAACCACGGCTGCCAGCTGCAGATGGGCGGCTCGGATCAGTGGGGCAATATTGTCACCGGCACCGAGCTCATCAGGCGCAAGGCCGGTGGTGATGCGTATGCCATGACCTGCCCGCTCATCACCAAGAGCGACGGCCAGAAGTTCGGCAAGACCGAGACCGGCAACGTATGGCTTGACCCCGCGAGAACCACCCCCTACCAGTTCTACCAGTTCTGGCTCAACGTAGCTGACGCCGACGCAGAAAAATTCATAAAAATATTTACGATGCTTCCGCAGAGCGATATCAATGACCTTGTCCGGGCGCATCAGGCAGAGCCGCACCTGCGTATACTGCAGCGGCGGCTGGCCGAAGAGGTGACGGTGATGGCGCACTCACGCGAAGACTACGAGGCTGCCGTGGAGGCCTCACAGATACTCTTCGGCAAAGGTACAACCGAACAGCTCAGGCGGATGGACGAAAAGACCTTCCTCTCGGTATTCGAGGGAGTGCCGATGTACGACGTCAGCGCCGGACTGCTGGGAGAGGGAGTGACAATCTCCGACCTCTGCGCGGTGCATACCAGGATAGCCGAATCCAAAGGCGAGTTCAGGCGTCTGATCCAGGGGGGCGGGGTGAGCCTCAACAAAGAGAAAGCAGACAACCCCGAAGCAGTTATAAACCCCTCGTACCTGCTCAACGGAAAATACCTGCTGATTCAGAAGGGGAAGAAGAACTATTACCTTATCAGGGTTACAGAAAATCCCCGGCCGGATCCCCAAAATCAGATCCTCTAAAATCAGGCACCGATGAAAAACGAAATGAGAGCTGAATTCAGGACCGACTCCTTCGATCTTATAAATTTTTTCATCAGGCACTTCAGGAAGTTCGTGATCGCAGGTATTGCTTCAGCAGTGCTCTCCGCAGGCATCTCACTGCTGCTAAAGCCACTGTATGAATCAACGGTGATTCTTTATCCTTCATCCAACATCACGGAAGCCGGAACGCTTCTAGGCGATGTTGATTCCCGTACCGCACTGTTCGGCGACGATGATGCCACGGAAAAACTCGTTCAGGTTATAAACAGTGAACAGGTAAGGGGTTATCTGAAGGAGAAATATGATCTTGTCCTGCATTACGGGATCAAGCCCGGGGAGAAATACCCCAATACGGTCCTTGCCGCGAAGATGGACAAGTACCTTCGCTGTGCGAAAACATCATTCGGATCTGTTGAGATTCGCGTCCGTGACCGCGACAGGGAAGTTGCCTGTGCCATGGCCAATGACATGGCACTGAGGGCTGACACGGTCTTCAACAACCTGCAGCGCAGTGCGGCTGAAGTAATGCTTGATGAGATAAACAGGACCTATGAGAGCCAGTTCCGCCTCGTGAGGCAGTATGAAGACAGCCTTCTCAGCCTCTCCGGGGCGGCAGCCCTGAGAATCTATTCCACCCTCGAAACGGAGAATGAGTACCTTGGCATGATCCGCGGCCGGTATCTCGAGGCCCAGGCTCTCAGCCGCCGTACGATGTCCTACACTCTCATTGTGGACAGGGCAGTGGTGGCTGAAAAGAAAGTCTGGCCACGACGTACCGTAATGGTCATGGTATCAGTGCTCTCAGTCTTGCTGCTGCTGACCCTGGTGCTGTTCGTTGCCGAGGGGCTGAAGCTGCATCATGCCGATGACAGGCAGTGAATTGCTTATATTGATAATCCCGGCAGCGCTGGCGGTGCTCCTGCTGGCGGTGCTGTCACTTGAGCACCTGCTGCTGCTCACACTCTTCCTTGCACCTCTGTCCCTGCAGCTCAGCTACATAACAGACAGCACCGGCATTGATCTCTCAGTGCCGACGGAACCCGTTCTGGCGCTGGTACTGCTTATCACTCTGTTCAGGCTTATTGTCACCGGTGGATTTCCACGGGAGCTGCTGAGGCATCCGATGACCGTTCTGATCGGGATCTATCTGCTGTGGACGTTCTTCACTGCTGTTACCTCCACAATGCCGGCCGTCTCCTTCAAAACACTGGCCTACAGGCTATGGTTCACGGCGGGATTCTATCTTGTAATGGCGTCCCTCGCTTATTCGGAGAGGTTCAGGACCAGGTATATTCTCGCCTTTTCTGCCGGTCTTGCCGTTGTGGTTCTTTACTTCATCGTAAAGGTTCAGGGAGCGGGTCTTCTCAACCAGCAGTTTGCCCATTCCGCGTGCTATCCGTTCTTTAGGGATCACACCTCCTTCGGTGCCTCCATGGCCTTTCTCCTTCCGCCTCTGGCCGTGATGCTGGCAGGGAAGGGCAGCACTGGTCGCAAAGCGATACTCGCCCTCATTGTGTTGCTTTTTGTTGCGGGCTTCATCCTTTCATACAGCCGTGCCGCCTGGGTGAGTCTGATAGCTGCCGCGGTGGCCGGGATGGTGCTCTGGATCAGGATGCCGGTCAGGATGCTTACTGTCTCGGCTCTGATCCTCACAGTGGCCATTGCCCTTTCCGCCAACCTGATATGGCAGCGTATGGACAGCACCACGGAAGACTCCTCGGCTGACCTGGAGCAGCATCTCCGCTCCTCTGCCAACATCTCCACCGACCAGTCAAACCTTGAGCGCATCAACAGGTGGAAGTGTGCCTTGAGGATGTTCGCAGAAAAGCCTCACCTCGGATGGGGTCCCGGTACGTACCAGTTTCAGTATGCACCTTTCCAGAAGGCCTCGGAGAGAACCGCCATAAGCACTGATTTCGGTGATGCCGGAAACGCGCACAGCGAATACCTCGGTGCGCTCAGTGAGACCGGATGGCCCGGGGCGTTGATTTTCCTGTCAATAACCTTTACCGCAATTATCACCGGGATAAGGTGCTGGTAGCGTGAGTAGAGAGGGCCTTCAGGTTACTTCGCTCTGGCGCTTGTGACCGGCCTTCTGACCTATGTTGT
>JAVEZX010000045.1:15494-18887 GCA_034002785.1 Bacteroidales bacterium | reverse complement strand
AGCCTGTCAGAGGCCGGTCTGCTTGTAGTCCGGCATATATACTGGAAGAGTGATGCTTTCCCGAAGATATCAAGGTCATATGAATAGGGGTGGTCTCTCTCAGCATATTCATCACCGGTTTTAAAGCCGGAGAAGTCGCCTTCGAGGCACTTCAGTTCCAGCCTGTTGATCTCCGCGAGATGCAGGTATCTCTTCCTGCTTTTATCCGTCGTTTCATATTTTATTACAAACCAGGCTAGCAGGATTAGTGCTACAGCAATTGTGACTACGGCTGTAACTACCGAGAATGACAGCAGGACAGCAAACAGTACCAGTCCTCCGGCAAACGCGGCCAGCCGGGCCATTGAAAGCCGGTCCGACAGCTTCCGGAGCCGCTCGGCGGAGGCGCTGAATTCCGCCTCTCTGGATTGATATACTTCGCGTGGAGACATTATGGTCAAACAAAGGTTTAAAGCTAATAAAATTTCAAGTTCGCTTTTCCCGGCTTTCACTACCTTTACATCCGTTAAAGTAAGTACAAACCAGACCTTTCGACCTTCAGACCCTCAGACTTCAGACTTTCAGACCTATGTTCAACATCGACACCACCCTCTTCGAACTCCTTGGTTACCGGATGAGCCTCCTGGAGCTGCTTGCCGTGCTCACCGGGCTGGCAGCCGTCTGGTATGCAGCCAGGGCAAACATAATCACCTGGGTATTTGCACTCATAAACGCCGTGCTCTTCTTCATGCTTTACTACCAGGTGAATCTCTATTCGGCGATGATCCTTCAGTTCTTTTTCTTCTTCAATGCCATCTATGGCTGGTTTAACTGGAAAAGCCAGAGCACCAACGGCGACGAACCTGTTACGTTGATGAGTCACAAAGGAAGGGTATTCTGGGTGGCGGGTATAATTGCCATGACGCTGGCCATGGGCACGGTGATGGGGCGGATTCATCTCTGGTTGCCTGACTTTTTCCCCGTCAGGGCAACTTTCGTTTATACCGATGCCATGATCGCGGTTATGAGCATTGCGGCATCGATACTCTGTGCTCGGCTTAAGCTCGAGAACTGGATACTCTGGATCCTCGTCAACATAATGAGCATTGCGATGTACGCCATGCGTGGCATCATGCTCGTTTCAGTTCAGTACATCATTTTCCTCGCAATGGCGATTTACGGCTTCATACAATGGAAACGCAAGGTCACAATACAATAAGAAACAGCTCCTTCAATGAAAAAGCAATTACTTGTTTTGATGGTTGCACTGCCTGTAATCATGATATCCTGCAGCATGGGTGACAATACATTCATAGCATCCGGTTATTCCGGCGATGGTGCCGCCGATGTGCTGCTGTGCCGGCTGACCGGCAACGGCAGCATCGAGAAGATCTCCGGAGTCACTGTCGGGGACAACCCTTCCTATTTTACATTCGGAAGAGGAGGATTGATCTACCTTGTCAACGAGGTCGACACTTTTCACCTGAAAGCCGGAGGTGGAATCACCACCTTACGCTATGATAAGAAGAGCAAGACCCTCGGGAAAATCAGTTCAATGAACCAGGGAGGGGGAGGGCCATGCCATATTGAGGTTTCCGTTGATGGCAAATACCTGATCACAGCCAACTACGGCAGCGGCTCAGTCTCCGTTGTGAAGCTGAACAGCGAGGGTATACCCGAAAAAGTCACCGATGTTATCTTCTATGGCGAGAAATCACACCCCCATATGACTATCCATAACCCGAGACTTCACACTTATTATGTCTCCGACCTGGGCCTCGACAGGGTACATCAGTTAAAGTTGGATACCACCCTGGGACTTCTGATGAATGCAGACTTAGCTTACTTCAACAGTGAGCCCGGAAGCGGTCCGAGGCACATGGCAATTGACAGGTCCTCGGCAAACCTCTATGTAATCAACGAGCACAATTCGACAACATCAGTGTACAATATCCTGTCCGATACGGTGACTGTCAAACAGACTGTCAGTGCCCTGCCAGAAGGATACAGGGAGAAAAGTTTTTGTGCAGATTTACATCTCTCCCGCAACGGAAATAAAATCTACGGTTCAAACCGTGGTCATAACAGCATCGTGACATTAAGGGTAGGGGCAGATGGTAAGCTGTCGGAGCCGTCTCACCGGAGCTGCGGGGGCATCTGGCCGCGCAACTTCGCGGTGTCGCCATCGGGCAAATTCTTCCTGGTTGCGAACCAGAGATCAAATGAGATTTCGGTGGTACGTGAAGGGGACAACAGTGAAGAAGCAGTCTCAACCCTGACTCTTAATGCTCCTTCATGTGTACGCTTTATGCGCTAATTGTCTTGCAGTCAACAGGGGAATTTGTGTGAAGAAGTAAGCCAATTTTCTACAAGGCGAAATTTCCTGGAATATTTTTACATTATGATCATATGTTCATTATCTTTGTAGCGAACAAATGATCAAAAGGTGTCGCCACGTCCAACAAGATTAAGAAGAGTCAGTAATCCCCCAGTCATCTCCGGATTCAAGCCGTACGGCGGGACGGCGAAAGGGGGGCAGCCCGGGTCAGTCTTCCTGCACCTTGAGGAGTATGAGGTTATCAGGCTCTGCGATCATGAGAATCTCAACCATCACGAGGCAGCCCGTGTGATGGATGTCTCGCGGCCGACACTTACCCGAATTTATGCAAAGGCGAGGACGAAGATTGCTGATGCCCTCGTAACAGGCAAGCAGATCATTATCGAAGGGGGCAAGATTTACTTTGACAGCGAATGGTACAAATGCAACGGCTGCAGTTGCCTTTTCAACCAGCCTGAGAAGAGTGTTGTTCCTGACAAATGTCCGTTATGCGGAAGCAGTGAGATAGTCAATTATGTGCCGGTGGATGAGTCGACTCCGGTCACGAATCGTGCTCCTTCCGACATCTGTGTCTGTCCTTCATGCGGATATGAGAAGGAGCATGAGCCTTCTCAGCGCTGCAAGGATGATATGTGTCCGGTATGCGGAAGCCAACTCATGAGGAAGAACAACCTGTTGGCAAAAGATATATAAACAGAAAAAGATATGAAAGTAGCAATTACCAGTACGGGGCAGAGTCTTGAAAGCCCCATTGACCAGCGCTTCGGCCGCTGTGCGTTTTTCGTTATTTATGACACAGAGACAGGCGGAGTAGAGATACTTCCCAACCCGAACAGGGATGCCGAGGAGGGAGCCGGTCCGGCTTCAGTCCAGCTTGTTGCGTCAAAGGAGGTGCAGAAAATAATCTCCGGCGAGTTTGGGATGAAAATCAAGTCGCTTCTTGACAGCCTGAAGATCCAGATGGTGGTATATAAGGAGCCGGAGAAGACTGTAAAGTCGGTGATTTACATGTTAAACAACCAATAAATAACAGGAATTATGCCCGGATTAGATCATAAAGGTCCTCAGGGCGAGGG
>JAVEZX010000045.1:0-15394 GCA_034002785.1 Bacteroidales bacterium | reverse complement strand
GGGGCCGGGGTCGCGGTCAGCGTGGCGGAAGCGGTTCTGGTACAGGCGATGGCAGAGGCAATGGCTCAGGAAGATAAATGCTGAGAACAGGACACCCAGGCCGGCAGGCTGGTGGTATTCCGGCACGAACAATCAAATAAATCATTCAAAAACTGTATACAAAATAAAAGCTACATGAAAAAACGTATAGCAATTCCTCTTGAAGGAGGTATTCTCTGTTCACATTTCGGCCACTGCGAGCAATTCGCAATTGTAGATGCCGAAGACAAAACAATTTCAGCCGAAACTCTTATCACTCCCCCGCCGCATGAGCCCGGACTGTTGCCAGGATGGCTTGCAGAGAAAGGCATCACAGACGTGATAGCAGGAGGAATGGGTCAGAGAGCTATTGGGCTCTTCAACCAGCATTCAATCAATGTTTTTGTAGGTGCACCAGTGAAAAGCCCGGATGAACTTGCAGCAGATCTTCTCAACGACAGGCTTCAGGCCGGTGCAAATTACTGCGACCATTAACAGAGTGTCATGGAAAAGAAGAGGATTGGCATCATCATCTGCGACAGGTACCATACCTGTGCCGGGGGCAAGTGCTTCAGATCGTTCCGCAACCGCGAGGGTGCTTTTGACAGGTACAAGGATGAAGATGTTGAGATAGCCGCATTCACTACCTGCGGCGGCTGTCCGGGCGGAAACGTCGAGTACACTCCGGAGGAAATGATAAAGAACGGTGTGAGCGTCATCCACCTTGCCACTGGCCTGGTTGTAGGCTACCCTCCGTGCCCCAGGCTTGATTACTTCACCCGCTTTATACCTGAGAAATACGGCATCGAGGTGGTTGTAGGAACACATCCCATCCCCCAGAAATATTACACGACGCACATGAATCTTGGCACCTGGAAAGGTGCTGCCATGCAGAGGTTCATCAAACCCACCCTGGCCGACGAGAAGATGCGGCTGGCATACGACTAGAGGCAGAGCCGATGAAGATAGCTGTTGCAAGCGGCAAAGGAGGTACAGGTAAAACCTTTGTCGCCACAAACCTTTTTAATGTACTCTCCGGTCGAGGCGATAAGGTCACCCTGGTTGACTGTGATGCAGAGGCGCCGGATGACCTTCTGTTTTTCACTGCGGACAAGATTTCCGAATCGGAAGTAACCCACCAGGTTCCGATCATCAATAAAGATGCCTGCACATGGTGCGGACGGTGCAGTCGCTGGTGCAACTATAACGCTATTTTCTACGTACCGACGGCAAAAGTTATTGAGGTCATTGAGAATCTCTGCCATGGTTGCGGGGCATGCACTTTCGCATGCAATGCCGGTGCTATTACGGAAAAACCCGTGGTACTCGGAGCGGTCAACACTTACACGACCGGCAGGGGCCATCTGCTGGTTGAAGCGCGCATGCGTGTCAATGAGATGTCGCCTGTCAGGGTTATCAAAGCTGCCATAAAAGAGTCAGGGGAAGAGGGAACGGTAGTTCTGGATTCACCACCGGGAACCTCATGCCCCTTTATCCAGACCGTTGACAGGGCTGACTATGTTTTGCTCGTAACGGAACCTACCCCATTCGGTCTGAGCGATCTCAGGCAGAGCGTTGAAACACTTAAGACGATGAATAAACAGTACGGGGTGATCATCAATCGCGCTGACATCGGAGACAGCAGGGTGAAGAAGTATCTCGATGAGGAAAATATCCCATTGCTGGGGGTGATTAATTATGATACAGACATCGCAAGAAGTTATTCCGAGGGCAGGCTCATAACCGATGAGAACGATGAAATAGCTGGTTTCTTTACAGGGCTTGCTGACAAAATTATCTCTGAACATGGAACTGGCAGTAATCAGCGGTAAGGGCGGGACAGGCAAGTCGAGCGTGACTGCAGCATTTGCCACTCTGGGCGAAAAGCTTGTGGTGGCCGACTGTGACGTTGATGCGGCAAACCTCTACCTTCTCTTCAATCCTGAACATGATACTGAAAAGGTATACATCGGAGGTCACAAGGCTGTAGTGGATCACACCCTCTGCACCGTGTGCGGCATCTGTGAAAGCTATTGCCGGTTCGATGCCATCACGGAAGCGGAAGAAAGGATAGTAATTTCAGAAACCTCCTGCGACGGGTGTTTCTTCTGCTCAAGGATCTGCCCGATGAATGCAATAACCATGGTGCGGAGTGACAAGAGCAAAATGTACTCCGGCAGTTTCAGAAACGGTATGATGGTTTACGGCAGGCTGGCCCCGGGGGAGGAGAACTCCGGCAAGCTGGTGAGCCTGGTAAGGGATGAGGCGAAGAGGGTTGCGGCAGAGAAGGGAATGAAGACTATTCTCCTCGACGGACCTCCGGGGATAGGCTGTCCGGTTATTTCGACAGTGACAGGTGTTGACAGGATAGTAATAGTCACCGAGCCAACCATGTCAGGGCTGGCAGATCTTAAGAGAGTCCATGAGGTGGCCTGTAAATTCACATCCGTACCGGGAGTTATAATCAACAAGTCTGACCTTAACGAAGCGATGGCAGACAGAATCGAGGGATGGTGTGCCGCGCAGGGCACCACCCTGCTGGGACGCCTTCCTTTTGACAGAAGGGTAACGGATGCCATGGTAGCCGGCAGCAGTGTTGTGGAGATGTACCCTGATACAGAGATCAGCAAAGCGATAAATAAAATCTGGAATAAATTAATAGCAAATGGAAAAGAATAATTTGTTTGACAAGATACCGATGACTGGTATCAAAAACATTATAGTGGTGGCATCGGGCAAGGGCGGTGTAGGCAAATCAACTGTGGCAGCCAACCTCGCAATTGCGCTGGCGCGAAACGGTCTCAAGACGGCCCTGGTGGATGCTGATATCTTCGGCCCCTCGATACCGACGATGTTCGGTTTGGAGGATGCCCGGCCGAGGGTCGAATCCATCGAAGGAAAGGAGGTAATGTTTCCCATTGAGAAATTCGGTATAAAGATAATCTCAATCGGGTTCTTCATCGACCGCAACCAGTCTCTTATCTGGCGCGGCCCTATGGCAGCCAATGCAGTAAAGCAGCTATTTGAGGATACCCGGTGGGGTGAGATAGATTATATGATAATCGACTTTCCTCCAGGGACCAGCGATATTCAGCTTACAACTGTGCAGAAGCTAAATCTTGCGGGGGCAATCATCGTGACCACGCCGCAGGAAATTGCTCTCAACGATGCCCGCAAAGCCTCTTCGATGTTCATTAATCCCGATCTTAAGGTTCCCATCCTGGGTGTTGTGGAGAACATGTCATGGTTCACCCCCGCGGCACATCCTGAGGAGCATTACTATCTCTTTGGCAGGGGCGGCGGAGCGAAGCTGGCGAAGGAGTATGACACCAACCTGCTGTGTCAGATACCTCTAATCCTGGAGGTTGGCGAGGCTGCTGAAGAAGGCCGCTCGGTATTCCAGCAGACAAGCAAGACAGCCGTGGAGGCTTTTGAAACCCTTGCCGGGCAGGTAATGGAGGCAACAGAAAACCTGAAATCCAAAATAGAAATTACGAAATAATGAAAAAGACAGACGTTTTAGTTATAGGCGGCAGCGCTGCCGGAATGGTGGTCGCTCTGACAGGCAAGGCAACTTATCCCGAGAAGAGCTTCACAATGATCAAGAAACAGAAGGATGTGATGGTGCCATGCGGAATACCCTACATCTTCGGTACCCTCGACAGCTCTCAGTTAAATATCATGCCGGTTGACAACATGATGGAAAAGGCCGGGGTGACTTCTCTTATAGGCGAGGTTGTTGCCATAGACAAGGCGGCAAAAAGTGCAAGGATGGCTGACGGTGAAATCATAGAATACCAGAAGCTTGTACTGGCAACAGGGTCAATACCTGTGATTCCCAAATGGCTGAAGGGCGGGGATAAGAGGAATGTATTTACAGTTCCAAAGGACAGGATCTACCTTGATGAGATGAAGGAGAAGCTGGCCGGTTGCCGTCGTGTGGTGGTTATCGGAGCAGGATTCATCGGGGTGGAGTTCTCTGATGAGTTTGCAAAGCATGGTCATGAGGTGGTTCTGGTTGAGAAGCTTCCTCATATACTTGCCCTTGCGTTTGACCCGGAGCTGTCAGAGAAGATTGATACGCTTCTCAAGGATCGCGGAGTGAATGTAAAAACAGGCACCGGCGTCACGGAGATTGTTGGAGAGGATACAGTGAAGGGTGTTAAACTGGAGAATGGAGAAGTCATTGATGCTGATGCAGTGGTGCTCTCAATGGGTTACCTGCCGAATTCGGGACTGGCCAGGGAATCAGGCATCTACGTTGATGAAAGCGGCTTTATAGCAGTTGATGAGTATATGCGCACACATGAGACTGATGTCTTTGCAGTGGGCGACTGTGCACAGAAGCGCGATTTTGTAACCCGGCGCCGTGTACCGACTATGCTTGCATCAACGGCCTGTGCCGAGGCACGCATAGCAGGAATGAACCTTTACAGCCTTAATACAGTCAAGACTTTCTCGGGCACTATTGCCATCTATGCCACAGCCATTGGCGACACCGGTTTTGGTACTGCTGGTCTGACAGAAGCCACTGCCAAAGCTGAGAATATTGAAGTTCTGACAGGACTCTTCGAAGGTATTGACCGTCATCCCGGAACATTGCCCGGAGCTCACAAGCAGGCTGTCAAGCTTATTGCTGCCACCAACTCGGGTGTCATCATCGGCGGGGAGGTTTTTGGCGGACTCAGCGCAGGTGAGCTGACCAATGTCATAGGGATGATCATCCAAAACAGGATGACAATCAACTCGTTGCTTATCACCCAGATCGGTACGCACCCGTTGCTGACATCTTCCCCTGCGGCCTACCCGCTGATCAAGGCGGCAGAGATCATTGACAGGAAGATGAGGGGCAGGTAGAATCTGAAAGTCGAAAGTCGAAAGCCTGAGGGTCTTCAAATTAATCAGATCAAAAAACAATAGGCAGTAGCTCCCCACTACTGCCTATTGCCTATTGCCTATTGCCTACTTCAGATAGGTATCCAGGAACTCAAAGTACTCCTTCTGCCAGATGACTGCGTTCTGTGGTTTGGTGACCCAATGACTCTCATTCTCGAAGAAGAGTAGCCGTGCCGGCACACCACGCAGCGTGGCCGAGTTGAACGCCTCAAAGCTCTGACTGTATGGTATCCGGAAATCGTTTGCCCCTGTGATGATCAGGATGGGTGTATCCCACCTGTCTACCATGGTATGTGGTGAGAACTTATTGTATCCCGGAGGTTGCGGCTTGTCCCACGGCGCACCCTGGTAATCCTTGTTAGGGTACCAGTACTCCTCAGTGGAGCCGTACTCGGCAATTGTATTGTAAACGCCGCAGTGCGACACGAACGCCTTGAACCTCTTGTTGTGCATCCCGGCCAGATAGAAGACCGAGTAGCCTCCGTAGCTTGCTCCCACGGCTCCCAGACGGTCCTTGTCGACGAACGGCTCCTTCGCCATGGCGTCAATACCGTCAAGATAATCCTGCATGTTCCTGCCGCCGTAATCGCCCGAGATCTGCTCGCGCCAGTAGCTGCCGAAACCGGAGTTGCCGCGACGGTTGACAGCCACCACGATATAGCCGTTTGCTGCCATCATCTGGTAGTTCCAGCGGTAGCTCCAGCTCTGCCCGAGTGGTCCCTGCGGCCCGCCCTTGCAGTAAAGCAGTGCGGGGTACTTCTTCGAGGGGTCAAAGTCGGGGGGATAGATGATCCACATCTGCAGATCCTTGCCATCCTGAGTCTTGATGTAACGTTCCTCACTTTTGCCCATCTTAATGCTCTCGTAGATATGGCCGTTGACATCGGTGATCATTGAGAACTGTCCGTTGGACATATCCACCTTTGCTACTTCGGTGGGGCGTGCCATCGACTGTATGCCGGCTATCAGTATGTTGTTTTTCAGCTGCAGCGGACCCATGTCGTAATCACCCTGAGTCACGCTGGTTATGCTGCCGGAGGCCAGGGATATTTTAAAAATCGGCTGTGTTCCGCGGTATGGACTTGTGAACCATATCTCACCGGTGCCGTTCCACTGGATGTTACCTACGTTGTAGTCCCAGCCCTCGGAGACCCATTTACGCTCACTCATGGCAATATTGTAAACGAACAGTCTCTCGAGGTCCGATTCATAACCGTCTTCCTCCATGCTTGTGTAAGCTATCATTGAACCATCGGGAGAGAATACCGGAGCCTTGTCGTATCCCATGTTGCCCTCGGTGATGTTCCTCTCCTCTCCCGTGGCAACGTTATAAAGGTAGATATCAGTGTTCGTGCTGAGGGAATAAGCCTTGCCGGTCAGTTTCTTGCAGGCATAGGCAATATATTTACCGTCAGGGCTCCATGTTATGTCAGCCTCGTCGAACCAGGGGGCATCCGGTGCGTCAAAACGCTGACCCTCCATGATATCCTTTTCATTGCTGATGGTTGAGCCATCGAACGAGGCGGTGAAGATATGGCTGTATGAGTAATCATGCCAGTAGTCCCAGTGCCTGTACATCAGGTCATCAATGATGCGGACCTTCGCGTTCGGAAGACCGTATTTTTCATTTGCCGTCTGGTCGAGCTTGACGCGACGGGTGAAATATACCTTATCGCCGGCCGGGGAGAATGAGAGGATCTCGTACTCTTCAAGTCCGGTAATCTCTTTCTTGGCGCTGCCGTCAGGGTTCATGACCATAATTTTGCCTCCGGCGATATAGGCTATTTTAGCGCCGTTCTCAATCCACTCTGGTCCTGCGCCTCCTTCGGCGGTCAGCTGAACAGGATCGCCTCCAGCTGCGGGGACGGACCAGATGTTGGTGGCCCGAGCTTCAGTGGGAAGGTCATAATTAGTCACCTGGAAGAGAACTGTTGATCCGTCGGGTGAAAGGGTCATTCTGCCGAGGCGGCCGTATTTCCAGAGGATTTCCGGAGTGAGCACACCGCCGGCTTTTTCGGCGTCAGTGAGTGATACATCGATGGCCGGTGTCGCAGCCTTGTCTGTCTTTTCGCTCTTGCATGCCCCCATCAGGGCCATGATGATCGTAAGGGTGATGATGGATAGTTTTTTCATATGATGTGAGTTATCTGTTGCCGGCTTATTGCTGCTGGTTCTCAAAAATAAAAAAATTAATCCTTCGGGGCTAATCTGAAACCCGGGTTATTCTCCCGGGAGGTTTCTAAAATAAACTTGCATTGCATCCGGAAATTTACTAAATTGTATCAGGACAAAAACCCTTTCCCCCCAATGGATTATGTCCTATGTAATGGCAGCCCCAATCATCTCAAAGGCAGACCGCTGGATAACTGCAATCCTCAGTTATCCCGGTATTGACAAGGATATTCTCGCCCAGAAAAAGATCAACTGGCTGGCGAGCGTTGCAGTCACTTCAATGGTGCTTGTAGTTACGCTGTCCTATCATTTTATCTTTCCACAGTTAAGGATACTGATCTGGTACGGTCTTTTCCTGACGCTGGTTTTTAGTCAGGGAGTTATTTACCCGATAATCTTCCACCAGACAAGCAAGTGGCTGTTATTCATTGATCAGACCCTGGTTGCCCTGGCTACGTTCGTGGCCATGCTTCTGCTTGGAGGGATTCCCTGGTCAGGTGGCCTTGTAATGGTCGGTTTTGCGCTTATATTCTTTTCTCTGAATTTCAAACGCAAAGGGCATTCCATTGCAATCTATTTCATTTACATCCTAACAGTCATCATTGCCGGTCTGCTGCAACCATTGCTTTCAGTTCCTCCGGAGATGACAACTCAAGTAAACATTTCACTTTTCGTGGTCAATGCGCTTTGGATTTCAGGTTTTGCCATGGTCTTTGTTCTGACATTCATATCGCAGGGAGTCAGGCTTGAGCAGATGGAGACACTCAGGATACGTGAGTTGGATGATGCCAAGACGAAGCTTTACACGAACATAACGCACGAATTCCGCACACCGCTGACCATAATCACGGGGATGAATGATCTGATGCGGAAGGATCCGGAGCGGTGGATTGATGAAGGTAGTGAGGCCATAGACAGGAACGCCGGTCTACTTCTGAATCTGGTAAACCAGATGCTTGATCTTGCAAAACTTGATGCCGGCGCGATGCCGGTTAGGATGATCCGGTCTGACATCAATCTATACATACGCTATATTGTTGAACTGTTTCGTTCAGTTGCTGTATCATCAGGTATATCCATGAATTATTATCCTCCTGACAGGCCTGTAGAGATTGATTATGATCCCGAGAAGCTGATGCAGATAATATCCAATCTGCTTTCAAACGCACTTAAGTTTACATCTTCACCAGGGAGAATTGACCTTCGTACCTGCCTCAGGGAGGATGAGATATTTGAGATAAGGGTGACTGATACAGGTTCGGGCATTCATGAAGATTTCCTCCCCTATATTTTTGATCGATTTACACAGTCAGAGCAGGGTCTTTCAACAACTGGATCCGGGTTGGGTCTTGCCCTGACAAGGGAGCTGGTGACACTTTTGGGTGGCACCATCAGTGTTGAGAGTATTTTCGGTACAGGGACTGAGTTTACTGTCTTTCTTCCCGCCACCAGAACCGCAGGTCTGCAGGAGGCGCCAAACCTTGATGAACTACGGAACAGGATGCTGCATCTGATTCTCAGGAAGTCCCGGAGAGAGTCTATACCGGATCTTGTCCGGCAGGGAGAGAAAGAGCTGCCGATGCTTATGCTCGTTGAAGACAACGATGATGTGATCCGCTACCTGATGACCCTTTTTGCTGATGATTATGATTTAATTGTTGCCGCCAACGGTGAGGAGGGGATCAACAAGGCGCTGGAATATGTTCCGGACATAATAGTGAGTGACATAATGATGCCTGTTGTTGACGGTATCCGGATGCTTGAAGTGATCAAGCATGACCTCCGCACCAGTCATATTCCGGTGGTTCTGCTCACTGCCAGGGCAGACATATCATCGCGGCTTCAAGGGCTTGAGAGGGGAGCTGACGCATACATCGCAAAGCCCTTTAACAGTGAAGAGCTTAAAGTCCAGGTCAGGGCGCTCATCGCTCTGCGTAAGAAGCTTCAGGAGAGATATGCCGCAATTGATCATCTCGTCCTTCCCAAGGACAATAGTTTCCGGATTGAGGACAAATTCATGGAGCAGGTCCGGGAGATAATGATATCCAATCTCAGCAATGAAACACTTGATATCCAGCACATATGTCAGTCGCTAAATCTCAGCCGTACGCAGCTTTACCGCAAGTTCAGGTCGCTCACGAACCAGACGGTAACCCAGTACCTGCGTACGCTGAGGCTACACAAGGCAAGGAATATCCTCTCCGGGAAACAGGTAACCGTTGCCGAAGCAGCATATAAAACCGGATTCAGGAACGTCTCGCATTTCAGCCGGACTTTCACCAGGGAGTTCGGGATCAATCCCAGCGAGCTTCTCCGGTAGTCTTTCCGGAGGGTCAGGAGGGTGCAATCCTGTTTCGGAAATCAGCGTGGTATGGGACGCACAGCAAAATCTTTGGGACGCTGGGAAACGCGAATCTCCCTTTTATCTCTTACCTTGCGTTACATGGAAGCTTGACTTATTCCACCATAAATGCCCCGGTATGACTGAACTTCCGTCACAAGATCAGATCTTCCTCCGAAAGCTTAGTGAGATAGTCGAGGTCAACATTTCAAGGGAGGAATTTGATGTAGAGCATCTGGCACAGGAAGCAAAAATGAGCCGGTCAGCCATTCACAGGAGGCTGAGTTACCTGGGCAAGCTTAATGCAAGTCACTTTATCCGGGAGATCCGCCTGCAGAAGGCGCGGGAGATGCTTCATAACGGTTTTGCAACGGCATCAGAGGTTTCATACAAGGTAGGCTTTGGCAGCCCGACCTACTTCTCAAAATGTTTTCATGAGTATTACGGCTATCCTCCGGGAGAGGAGAGGAGGCGTGAAGTAACTGATGAGCCAGGGGAACAGGAGGTTAAACATAATGGCAACGGAATTCATAAGCCAGAGCCGTCTTCGTGGCGATGGAGCAGAAAAAAGGTAGTTGTACTGGGGGTGCTTTTTTCCCTTGCCATTGCGTCAATCCTGCTTACAGCGGCACTGAATCCGTTTCGCAAAGCGAGGGAGATGTCTATTGTAGTTTTGCCGTTCAGGAACCTCAGTGGAAATCCCGAGAACCAGTATTTTGCTGACGGAATAATGGAAGATATTCTCAACTCGCTTTGCAAAGTAAGTAATATGAGGGTTATCTCGAGGACCACCTCGGAGCATTTCCGGAATACAGGCCTTACAACCGGAGAGATTGCTCGTAAGCTGAATACAGGGAATGTCCTTGAAGGAAGCGTAAGAAGGGATGGAAACAGGGTCAGGGTAACAGTGCAGCTTATAGATGGTTATGAAGAAAGCCATATCTGGTCTGAATCGTATGACAGGACGCTGACTGACTTGCTTGGTCTGCAGGACGAAATAGCACGCCAGGTTGCGGTAAAACTTAACGCTGTAATAACCAGCGACAAGACCATCCCTGTTGTTAATCAGCCGACGTTGAATCCCAGGGCGTGGGATTATTACCTCAAGGCTCGTTTCCTTTCTCACAGGGCAAACGACACTCATCGTCTTGACATGAGCAAGGATGGCCTGACAAACAGTATCAGGTATTACGAACTGGCAATAGCTGAAGATACTGCTTTTGCCGAAGCCTATGCCGGCCTGGCCAATGCATGGTACACTCTGTCAGCGTGGGGTTTTTACAAACCATATTATGACGGTATTGCAAAGGCGGTGGAGAACTTTACCAGGGCGCTGGAGCTTGAACCGGACTGCGCTGAAGCCCGTACCCTGAAAGGACTATGGCTGGCATATCCTGAAAGAAAGTTTGACGAGGCCAATGCGGAGTTACGGGCTGCCCTTGAACTGAACCCGGATCATGCCACAGCGCATCAGGGATATGCCCAGATACTTATGATCACCGGGCCCATTGAGGAGGCGCGCAAGCATGTTGACCGTGCCGTTGAACTCGAACCCTATTTCTGGGTGGTACATAATCTGAGTTCCTGGATATATTATTTCGAGGAGGATTATGAGAAGGGGCTGGAAGCATGCAGGATTGCACGCGAATTGAATTCCGACTTTCCTGACAACAGCTGGCTCTTCGTTCTTCACTATGCCAAGCTTGGTGATGGTGAGAAGGCGGCTGTCACGCTGCACGATCTGCTGGAACGTTATCCTCAGACAAGTCCTCTTGGTGACGAGGCGATGGACTCCTGGCGCAAAGACGGCATCAACGGAATATTCAGCTGGCTTGTTGAGGTTAACATGAACAGGCCTGTCGCTTTTGACGGCCTGACCGGAAACCCGTTTTTTATTGCCTGGTGGTATGCCCTGTCAGGGAACAGGGAACAGGCAGTCGTATGGCTCGAAAAAACCCTCGATTCCAGGTCAGTACCTTGGCATTACTGCAACCTGCTCGCTACGAATCCAGACTTTGATGTCCTGCGCAGCGATCCCAGATTTATTTCTGTCCTGCAAAAAGCAGGGCTCGCTTCATACAATACCAGATCTCCCCGGTAATCTGTCATCCTTGCCTGTTCAGATCAGAGTCTGTATGATCATTCTAAATGAAATTCCCTGATGTCTGAATATTGTAATTATTCGCACAATATTTAAAGATAATGGTTAAATATTTATAGGTAGTCCGGTACGGTTTAGCTGAACTTTGACTGAAAGATTCAAGTTAAACCAAAACATCAGGTCATGGCAAAAAAGAACATTCTGGAATGGAGTTGTGCGTTTCTGGCACTCCTGATTACAGTAACCGGATGCAGTAAGGAGGAGACAGATGCTGTATGGAGTCCGGACTATCCTTTGCTGATAGGTGCTGCAGGCGGCACCGTAACCGGATTGAACGGTGACGTTACCCTGACAATCCCCGAAGGCGCATTGAGTGAGCCTGTTATGATTGAGATAGCGCATATGCCCAGAGGTGGGGTGCAGCCGGGAACAAATGAATCCAGTTTCACCCGGCCATTTACAATTGAACCGTATGTGGAATTCATGAAGCCGGTACAACTAACCGTAAAATGTTCGGGATGTCTGAACAACGGCAATAAAATGAGCGAGGGGATGGAGCTCTCTTTGTATGTATGGAAAAGCCAGTCTGACTATCACTGCCAGTCGGGGTCATGTATCTCAAGCTGTTGTTCGGATAAATCCTCACAATGCCTGAAGTCATGCATAAACACCACCGGGATCGTAACCACCATGGCATACAGCATTGCGGAGTAAGAAGAGATTCAGGAACTCATTGACCAGGCAGCAGGATAATGCATAGTATGGAACGCACAGCAAAGACTTTGGTACGCAGAGTCAAATGCTCTCCACTGGTATTGCATAACTTGCCCATGGTATTGACAGGTTATTTCTGACCGGCCTGGGAGAAAGATGATACACATGCATCCACAGGCATGTATCACCGGTCAACCTCAAAACAGAGTTAGATTTAGGTTTGGATGATTGAATGGAGTGAAGTGCAGGCTTCACTCCTTTTTTCTTTCGGTTTGCTGATTGGCTGGAGTACGCCGGGATGATCATCCGGTAAAGGTTGATGCTCTGCAGCAGCAACCGGAGTTCTGTGGTTCATTATTTTCTGCATATTTCTATATTTGAATTTAATTCAGGTTGCTCATTCAACCTGACACTTGAAAACATATCCAGACCTGACCGTACCATGCTCATCACTGTCTTTATCGTTTACCTGGTAGTACTAGTCGGAATAGTACTGTATGCCTCAAGGCAGTCGAAAACCAATGCAGATTTTGTCCTGGGCGGCAGAAAGATTCCCGGGCTGTTTCTTGCCTTGTCAGAGAGAGCCACAGGTGAGTCTGCATGGCTGCTTCTAGGGTTGACAGGTCATGCCTATGCCGAAGGGTGGAGCTCGGTATGGATAGCTATTGGCTGTGTCACGGGCATTCTTTTTCTCTGGATCTTCATGGCTGAGCCCTTAAGAAAGGTAACGGAAAAGACAGGAGCCCTTACAGCTTCCGGGCTCTTTTTCAGGTCGTTCCCGGGATCGGAAAAAAAGATTGGCATACTCTCATCGGTTATCATTATCATCTTTTTTGTCCTTTATCTCGCTGCCCAGTTCAGCGGTGCCGGCAAGATTTTCAATGACACCTTCCAGATTGAGCCATTCTGGGGTATGGTGATAGGCGCCGGAATTGTAACGATGTATTCAATGCTTGGCGGTTTCATAACCGTAGTGGCGGTTGACGCCTTCCAGGCGATACTGATGATAATTACCTGTGTTGCACTCCCGGTCGTAGCGCTGTTCATTGCGGCTGCAAACGGGATAGGGTTTGCCGAAGCCCTTATGCATTCCGATGCTGCCATTTCCGGCACATCCGTCACTCTGGCTGAAGGAGCAGGCTTCCTGCTGGTGTTGAACGGTCTCAGCTGGGCATTTGGCTACACGGGACAGCCGCAGTTGCTGAACAGGATGATGGCCATGAGGAATCCTGATGAAACGAAACGAGCCAGGGTTGTTGCCATAGGGTGGACCCTTCTTGCCTACACCGGAGCCTTTCTCATCGGGATTATCGGCTTCAGGATGATGCAGGCAGGTTTGATGGGTGACGGTGCTGCTGTCATTGCTGCCGATTCGGAGAAAGTGATGCCGATAATGGTAATGACCCTGCTGAATCCGCTCCTTGCAGGCATACTTCTTTCAGGGGCAGTATCGGCTATGATGTCTACGGCTTCATCCCAGCTGATAGTCGTTTCATCTTCCATCACGGAGGACCTCTGGTCCAACATAAGCAAAAGGGTTATACCTGAAAAGAGGATGCTTTTCCTGAACAAGTTCCTGACCCTGATGGTAGGAGTGGTGGCGTTCGTGCTTGTGCTGACGATGGAAGATACCGTGTACGGCCTGGTATCATATGCCTGGAGCGGCATAGGAGCCTCTTTCGGGCCTGCCGTGGTGCTGCTTCTCTTCTGGAAGAAATTTTCACGTGCCGGGGTATATGCCTCACTCATCACTGGCACACTCTCTGCTATTATCTGGAAAACCTGGCTTGCTGACCCGACAGGCATCTCGGAGCGTCTGGCAAGTTATCTGCTGGCATTCGCTGCAGCAGTGCTCTTCAGTCTCCTGAAACCGGAGAAAAAATAACATTCTTTCATACTCGTCCCGGGAGCCCGGATCTCTCTTTCTCTGACATATCAGTCAGTACGGGCATCATATTTTAAAGAAATATGGGAAAGAGTATATTTTGATAATAAAAGACACAGGATTGTCATTAATCCTTTAAAATTTCTATGAGATCGTTTCCTGTCTGACCGAACTTTGATCTGATTTTCAGCCTGTTTTACAAATTAATAAGCAAGGATCATGAAAAAGAGAGGTGTGTTGAAATGGATTGCAATGTTGCCTGTGGCTGCATTGGTGTTGACGGGTTGTCAGAGAGAGGAACCTGATTATCCTTCTTGGCCGGAGCTCCCTCCCTCGATCGGGGCAGAAGGCGGTACAGTAGTAGGTTTTGACGGTGATGTTGTACTTACAATACCTCCGGGAGCACTGATTGAAGATTTACGGTTCAGAATGAATGAACTGTTGTATAAGTCGAGTCCGACCGGTTGCGAGGTACTCAAAACTTTTGTCATTGAACCATCGGTCACTTTCAGAGAGCCTGCAACCCTGAAAGTATATGTCAATGGATGCCTGGCCAACGGCAAGACTATCTGCGAGGAAGCGGCGATATCTTTTCAGATCTGGGGCAACCTCAGGGATTACTGCAGTAATTCAGGGCAAAGCTGTACAAACTGCTATTACGAAAACTTTTCGAATTCGTTGACAGCTTGCATTGACAAAACCGGTGTGATTGTGACTGTCGGACAACCCCTGTAACGGCTGGAACGGAAGAACAATTTAACGGTTAGCTGAAATCCGTTGAACGTAAATGAATTAATCAACAATTAATTTTTAAGACAATGAAATCACTTAGAGGTCTTATGGCGGTGCTGGTATCTGCATTCATGCTTATTGGTTGCCAGGAAGATGTTAGTGTTGAAACGGTCACAGAATCTGTCATTGCTGAAATTCCACTGAACGCTTTTTTCAACACGGAGTTTCACGAAAATTTAATAGCTGACGGGTACATGGACATTCCTGGCCCTGTATGCCAGCTTGTCCAGAACGGATCAGGATCAGATGAAGAGATAGGTTTTTTCACTATCAGTCTGTCCTGCTGCTGGAGCGCATCCAACTGCGTACCCGGAAGATCAGGAGGCTATCTTACAGACGGGACGGGCAATACACTTTATATCAGATGCAAGGAGAACCTGTCCTTAAGTGAGATGGCAGACGGATTCCTTGCCGATCATCAGGTCATCTGCGGCAGCTATGAATTTACCGGAGGTACAGGCAGGTTTAAGGAGGC
>JAVEZX010000044.1:0-19175 GCA_034002785.1 Bacteroidales bacterium | reverse complement strand
GACTCCACGTCTGTCATTGCCAGGTCAGCAAGCGGGCTGGTTGGCTGGTTGCCGGAGTTTGATAGGTTTTCGGCTGTGATGGGTACACCGTCAACCACATACAGTGGCTGGTTGTTGGCTGATACTGAGGATGATCCGCGGATTCTCATCTTAACGGTTTCGCCCAGCTTGCCGCTGGCCTGTTCGATGAAGACGCCAGAGGTCTTACCCTGTATTGCTGACTCAAAGCTTGCCACCGGTACTTCGGCAATACCCTTGGTCTCTACCTTGGTGATAGCACCGGTAAGTTCTCTCTTGATGGCTGAACCGTAACCTACGACAATAACCTCATCGAGGCCCACGTCATCAAGCTCCAGTGTCACATCAATAACAGTTCTGTCACCGACAAGAATCTCCTGTGACTTCATCCCCACAAACCTGAATACAAGTGTGCTTCCCGGATCTGCAGAGATCGTGAACTTCCCGTCAAGGCCAGTCGCTGTACCGACAGATGTTCCCTTAACCAGGACCGTTGCCCCGATAACTGGAAGGCCGTCACTTTGGTCTGTGATCGTTCCTGTAACAGTTTTCTGCTGTCCGAAAGCAGAAAAGACCAGAGTACAGATGATCAGACTCGTTAAAAGTAATTTTCTCATGTTCTGTAATGATTAGAGTTAGATAAATGAAACTATAATAATATAATAGACCGCTAAATTATCTTATTATGTCAGTTAGAATCTTGAATAAATATGACAATATGCTAAAATTATTCATTAATCGCTGAATTTATGGGGTTATTAGAGCTTTCTAAATCAAAGAAAGAAAAATTGACATTTCCGTATTTTCGGTTTTCCCTGAAGCATTTTTCCTGGCTGAAATTGTATGCAGCCGGGTGTTCCAGGATTAAGAGGGTTGATTTGCCCACCGCCCCTGAGGCCATGATCCTTGCAGGGATCTCCGGCAACCATTTCAGTGCATAGGGAGGATCGGCAAAGATGATATCATACTGTTTGTGGCATATTTTCAGCCAGTCGCGTACATCCAGGCGGTGAACCTTTGCAGATTCAAAGCCGAAACTGCGTATGGTTTTGCTGATGAATTCACAGTTCCTTCTTTCGGTTTCAACTATGTCTATATCCCTGGTTCCCCTTGAGGCGAACTCATAGCTGATGGCGCCGGTTCCGCCGAAGAGGTCAAGCAGGGAGAGTTCAGAGAAGTCATATCGGTTATTCAGTATATTCATCAGCCCTTCGCGGGCGAAGTCAGTTGTTGGCCTTGCCCTGAAGCCTGACGGCGGCTCTATGAGCCGTCCCCTGAAGTTGCCTCCCGTTATTCGCACGAAGCAGCGGTGAAAAGGTTAAGCCAGCGATGCAGTTGCACCTCGTTCATGACATAGCTGAAGCCCTGTCTTATCACTGGTGATGCGAAGCGCACATTCTGGGCAAAGGAGAGGAGTGCGATATGTGCTTCGCCATAAGGTTCCACGGCGCCGCTGACATGTATTGTTTCTTCATGGCGGATCCCGTTGCGGTCAAGAACGCTGAACAGATAGTAGGCTCCGTCCTGCGGTGAGGAGATGGCAAAGCTGTTGCAGTAGGTAAGGTTTCGTTTTTCAGCCGTGACTACGGTGACAAAATCTTTCTCGAAGTGAATATGCACATAGCATCCGTCATTTGTCCGGCAAACGGCAGCTACATGGTTAAGCAGCGGTTTGGTATGGTGCCAGGGTGAAACATCGCGCCAGCGCGAGGAGATGCTGTCATTAACCTCCCTGGACGGGGAAAAGAGTACTACTGCATCCGGAAACGGGAGAGTGTTGGCTATGACAACGCCAGAGTCTGCTGTGCTGAAGTTGAATCTGAAGTAGTCTTCACGGAGGCCATTCTCATAAACGGCTGCGGGTATCAGTGTGGCGTTCAGCGAAGGTGCAACAATGAATACTTTTCTGTACCGTCTCTTCAGAAAGTCATCTGAGCCGACTGTCTCCTCAAAGCTCCTTCCGGCCGTTCCGGATTCATCTTCACGGGGATAGTGCCTGAGCATGACATACTTGCCCCGAAGGAGATCAAGCACTGCCAGAGAGACACCCTCTTCAGAAAGCTCCAGTGTAAGATCGTAATTGTCAGTCGCGTTTATGTCGAGGGTCTCGTCGATGAGTTCCAGGGGATATGGCTGCGACCTGGCCATCAATCCTCCCAGTTCCCGGCGTTGTTGTTGGGTACCTTGACGTCACCCACCTTCATGCCCGGGAATCCCGTGAACTTGGTCCTCTGTTCGTTGTAGTTGACCACAAGCTGTCTGTCGAGATCACTCAGGAACACATCATTGAGAGCATAGGCTTCAAAGACGTTTACAAGCACCATGGAGGTTGTCATAACCCGTCCGGCTGACATCTTGAATTCAGTCTTTTCTATTCCGGGGATAAACCTCAGTTGATCAATGGGATAGCCTTTGTCAAAGATTGAATCACGGACGGGGATATAGCTTGTATCCCTGCTGATCAGGCCTTTCTTAACGGCTTCTCTTTCGGTTGTGATACCTGCAGCGATCATCTCGTCAGTGAGTGAGCCGCGCTTGAATACAAGAGGCAGGGAGTCCGTCTGGAGGAAGGTAATCAGAGTGTCAAAACTGCCGGTATAGTATCCTTTAACTGACTTGAAGGCTTCCTGTGCAGTTCTGATGTCAATGAGCCTCTCTTTTATTGCAGCTTCCCTTGCATCCTTTTCCTTGTTGAAGCGGATGGGTTTCATGATGCTTTCCACAAGAAAATATGCGAGTACGACAATGATAATACTAAATACGATGTTGAGAGCCGTTTTCATATCTTTTGAACGATTGTTGAGTAACTTTGTGCAAATTTATAAAAAAAGCAGACTGTTATCCGGTTTGTCAAAATAAAATGAGACAGGAAAACATCCATTCCTTACTGTCAAAAAACCTTGGAAATATCCCGACACAGGATCAGTCTGACTGCATGAGGCTGCTTGCAGGATTTGTTACTGACAACACCAACGATGTCATTTTCCTGCTGAAGGGTTACGCCGGGACTGGCAAAACCAGCCTGATCGCATCCCTTGTGATAACGCTTGACACTCTGAGGCAGAAGTCGGTTCTGCTGGCGCCCACCGGCAGGGCGGCCAAGGTACTGCACTCCTACACCGGCAAGGAGGCATGGACCATACACCGTAAGATCTACAGGCAGAAGTCGGCCACTGATGGTGTCGGCAAGTTTGTCCTGGACCGCAATCTGCACAAGGATACATATTTTATAGTTGACGAAGCCTCGATGATCCCTGATGAGTCTTCTGAAGGTTCAATTTTCGGCAGCGGCAGACTGCTGGAGGATCTCCTGGAATATGTTTACACGGGAACTGACTGCAAGCTTATACTTGTTGGCGATGTGGCACAGTTGCCACCTGTCGGGGCGATAGTAAGTCCGGCCCTGGATGAAGAGGTTCTTCGTGCCACCGGGTTTGCCCTTCAGACATTCGAGCTGAGGCAGGTTATAAGGCAAAGCGAAGGGTCTGGCATTCTGATGAACGCCACTGCTGTAAGGCAGCAGGTGAGCGACGGCGACCTGTCAGTGCCTGAGCTGGTACTCGAGGGGTACGGGGATATAGAGCGTCTGGGGGGATCCGAACTGCTTGAACGCCTGTCTGAGTCATATGACAGGTGCGGCACTGACGGTGCCATCGTGGTGGTCAACTCGAACAACCTCGCGAACCGCTATAATCAGGGTATCCGCAACCGCGTCTTCTTCAGGGAGGAAGAGATCAGCACAGGTGACATAATAATGGTTGTAAAGAACAACTATTACTGGCTGAAGGATGATGAGAACGCCTCTTTCATCGCCAACGGCGACATAGCCGAGGTGCGAAGAATAAGAAGGTATGAGGAGATGTACGGGATGCGTTTCGCAGACATGACTCTCTTTTTTCGAGACTCCGAGCTGGAGATAGAAGCGAAGGTGATGCTTGATACGCTTATGATGAGCACCCCGTCGCTCTCATCGGAGAAGTCACGCGAACTCTATTTTGCAGTTCTGGCTGACCATCCTGGCATTAAGTCCAAAAGGAAGCAGTATGAGGCCGTAAGGGATGATCCTTACTTCAATGCACTGCAGATCAAGTTCGCATATGCGGTCACATGTCACAAGTCGCAGGGTGGTCAGTGGGAGCGGGTTTTCATCGATCAGGGCATGTTCAACCGGCAGGAACCGACAATCGATTACCTGCGGTGGTTCTATACTGCGCTTACCAGGGCAACGGACAGGGTTTACCTGGTGAATTTTCCGGATAGCTATTTCAGGCAATAGGCAATAGGCAGTAGGCAATAGGCAGTAGTGGAATTTGTATATTTGCGCTTTCCCTGACTGGTGGAACTAACCGACAACCTCACATACCGCAGAATATTTCTCTTCTGGGGGCCGCTGGCGCTGACATGGCTGATGATGGCCCTGGAACAGCCAATCCTTATCGCCTTTATCGCACGTCTCAGTGAGGCAAAGCTGAATCTTGCAGCCTTCGGCATTGCCGGATCGTTTGCGATGATAATCGAAGCCCCGGTAATAATGCTTATGAGTGCCTCGACAGCACTGGTAACAGGTCGGTATTCATATAAAAAACTGAGAAGGTTCACCGATATTCTCAACATCGGGGTAACAGGCATTCAGCTTATCGTGCTGATACCTCCGGTCTTCAGGTTCATAGTGATCTCTCTCATGGGTGTGCCTGAAGAGGTTGCAAGGCTGGCTCACATTGCACTCCTGATTTTTCTGCCCTGGGCAGCGTCAATAGGCTACAGGAGATTCTACCAGGGGATCCTGATAAGGAACAACCTTACCCGGAGGGTCACCTACGGAACTCTGGTCAGGTTGTCTGTAATAGTGACAGTGGGGTTGATACTCTACTCTGCGGGAGTGAAAGGTGCCTATGTGGGCGCGGGTGCAATGTCCCTGGCTGTTTTCACCGAGGCTATTGCAACAAGGATAATGGCATCAGGGGCGTTGAAGAGGCTGCTGGAAAAGGAGGATACGGAGAATGTGAATCTGGGACTGCGTAAGATCTCGAAATTCTACTACCCGCTGGCGCTTACATCACTGCTCTCGCTGGGGGTACACCCGTTTGTCACCTTCTTCCTCGGAAGGAGCTACATGGCTGTTGAGTCTCTGGCGGTGCTCCCTGTTGTAGGCTCGCTCGTCTTTATCTTCAGGAGCCTGGGATTGTCATACCAGGAGGTAAACATTGCACTGATAGGCAATCATAGGCAGAACTACCGGGTGTTAAGGAACTTTGCGGTTTACATGGGTGTGGCCGTTACGCTGCTGATCTCCATTCTTGCGTTCAGCCCATTGGCCGACCTGTGGTTCATAAATATCTCCGGCCTGAGCCAGGAACTGGCGGATATGTCATATCTGCCCCTGAAGATTATGATTCTTTTGCCTGCATTTACGGTCCTGCTGAATTACCAGAGATCGCTGCTTCTCATCAACCGCACAACGGGTCCGATCTCAGCAGCCACTGCGGTGGAACTTGTATCGATTATTGTAATCCTGCTGGTCTGCGTGGTTTTCCTTAACATGACCGGGGTGGTTGCGGCCGCCATCGCCTTCACGGTTGGCAAGGGGATCTCAACTCTTTACCTGGTGCCCCGGCAATCAGCCGCAGTAAGAGGCTGGCGGAGGTGACAAGTCAGAGAGGTGAGAAGGTCCCTTTTATGATTATATTTGTGTGGAAACAGGTTATTTTCAAAAAAAATGAAATCATACCGCAAGGAACTCACGATCGAGACACCTCACAGGAGGGATTATATCAACATCACCCGCCAGGTTGAACAGTGCCTGGCCGAGAGCGGCATCAAAGAGGGGCTCATACTCATAAATTCGATGCATATAACCAGTTCAGTCTTCATCAATGACGATGAAGGCGGTCTGCACCAGGATTTTGAGCTGTGGCTTGAGAAACTGGCGCCTGAAAAGCCGCATTCGCAGTATCGTCATAATGGCTTCGAGGACAATGCCGACGCACATATGAAGCGGCAGCTGATGGGGCGCGAGGCAGTTGTGGCTGTCACAAACGGACGGCTCGACTTCGGCCCGTGGGAGCAGATCTTTTACGGCGAGTATGACGGAATGAGAAGGAAGAGGGTACTGGTCAAGATAATTGGGGAATAAGGCAATAGAGGGGCGAGCGTTAAGTAATGACCCGGTGGGTCATTATAGCGAAGCAGCCAGATTGCAGGGTGGGCGAAGCAGTCCGCAGTCGGTAATTATTAAATTAACTGAAGAATGGAGACTGAAGACTAAAGCCTAAAGCTTCATATCCTTAACCACAGCATCAATCCTCTGATCCAGCTCATTCCAGAGTCTCTCGAATGAGGAGACGTCGTCCATTTTGGTGCTGGCGCTGAAATAGAACTTGATTTTCGGCTCGGTGCCGGAGGGGCGGACGGAGATCTTGGTTCCGTCAGCCAGGAAGAACTGAAGCACGTTCGATTTTTCTATGAGCAGAGGAGTCTTCTTGCCGGTGACCAGATCAGTTGATACCTGTGCGAGGTAGTCATTCATCGTTACAACCCTGCTTCCGGCAATCTCCTTTGGCGGGTTGTTGCGATATCCTTCCATCATGCTCTTTATCTCGGCAGCGCCCTCGGCACCCTTCCTGACCACGTTGACCAGTTTTTCGCGGAAGAGGCCGTATTCGGCATAGATGTCAAGGAGGAGTTGCCATAGTGATTTGCCGTGGTCCGCAGCCCATGCTGCCGTCTCTGCAATCAGTGCGCAGGAGGCCACGCCATCCTTGTCTCTCACGTAATCGCCGGGGAGGTATCCGAAGCTCTCCTCACCGCCGCCGATATACTTCTCCTTACCTTCAAGATCGCGCATGAGCTCGGCAAAGTACTTGAAGCCGGTGAGCACGTTATAGCTCTTCACTCCGTTTGCTTCCGCTATCCTGTCAAGCAAATCCGAGGTGACTATAGTATTGATTATATACTCATTGCCCTTCAGGGCACCGTTTTGCTTCTTCTGTGAGATGATATACCATGTAAGCAGGGCTCCGGTCTGGTTTCCGTTCAGCAGCACGAATTCCCCTGAGGGTTTCCTTACTGCAATGCCCAGCCTGTCGGCGTCAGGGTCGGTTGCCATCACCAGGTCGGCATTCCTGGCACGAGCCAGATCAAGGGCCATAGCCAGCGCATCAGGTTCCTCGGGGTTCGGTGAGCGCAGTGTCGGAAAATTACCGTCGGTGATGCTCTGTTCAGGAACCGGATAAACATTTTTAAAACCGTACATTCTAAGGGCATCCGGAACCATTTTGAATCCGGTTCCGTGCAGAGGAGTATAGACGATACCCATTTCTGAGTTTCTTCTGATTATCTCAGGATTAAGGCTCAGGCTGAGCACCTCCTCCATGTATTTCTTGTCTGTCTCTTCGCCGATGATTACTATCCTGGCCGGATCGCCTCCGGTGGCAATTTCAGAGACTGACTTAATCCTGCGGACCTCGTCAATGATACCCTTGTCATGCGGTGAGACCACCTGTCCGCCGTCGTTCCATGAAACTTTGTAACCGTTGTACTCCTTCGGGTTATGAGAGGCGGTAATGATGACACCGGCATCGCATCCGTGCATCCTGATGGCATAGGATAGGACCGGAGTCGGCCGCAGTGCATCAAACAGGAGTGCCGTGAAACCGTTCGCCACGAAGATATCAGCTGCCGCCTTCGCGAAATAGCTGCTGTTATTGCGGCTGTCATGAGCAATTGCGACCTTTATTGAGGAAGGGTCGGAGGCATGTTTTTTCAGGTAGTTGGAGAGCCCCTGTGTTGCCATCCCGAGGGTGTATCTGTTCATCCTGTTGGTTCCCGCGCCCATGATTCCGCGGAGTCCCCCGGTACCGAACTCAAGGTCCTGGTAGAAGGCATCAACCAGGGCTTTCTCGTCATGCTCCAGCATGTGTTTTACCTCCGAGCGGGTTGCTTCGTCAAACTCTTCACCAAGCCATGCGGCGGCTTTCGTCCTGATTTCTTCGATGTTGATCATATCCGGTTCATTTTTGATATACAATTAATTAGGCTTGTACGCCAGTGTGGAATCCTAAGGTTGTAATTTTCCCTGATTCGCGTCTTGTCCAGAACGCTGTATGCCGGCCTCTTCACCCTTGAAGGCCAGGCGGAGCTCCTGACGGGCAGCACGGCGCAGGGCGAACCCGCCTCTTTCACGATCTCGCTGGCCAGGTCGAACCAGCTGCAGACACCCTCATTCGAATAGTTGAATATGCCGGGAACGAAGTTGCTGCTGTTGCGGATCACTCCGCTGATTATGTCAATTATTGCTGCAGCCAGATCAGCAGCGTATGTAGGTGATCCGGCCTGGTCGAAGACCACGCTCAGGCTCTGGGCCGAGCCTGCCTTGCCTAGTATTGTCTTTACGAAGTTGTTGCCATAGGATGAATAGAGCCAGGAGGTCCTGATGATCATTGTGTCAGGCCATTTCATTGCGGCTTTTTCTCCTGCCAGCTTGCTGCGGCCGTATGCTGAGTCGGGTGACGGGGTATCATCCTCGGTGTAGGGTACCGGGCTGGTGCCGTCAAAGACGTAATCAGTTGAAATATGAATAAGCCTGCAACTGGTCCCCCTGAGGGCACTGACAAGATTCTCAACTCCACCGGCATTTATTGCAGTGGCAAGAGCCACCTCATCCTCAGCACGGTCAACGGCGGTATAGGCCGCACAGTTGATCACCCATGTGGGCTGGCATGCCGTAATGAAGGATGCCGTTGCGGCAGCATCGGTAATATCCAGCTCATCTGCATCGGTAAAGATGAATTCATAACCGCTGTAACGTGCAGACCGTTCCCTGATCTCGCTGCCCAGCTGTCCGGATGCCCCGGTAACCAGTATGGTTGTCATTCGCTGAAGGTGAAGTTTGTAGTAATGTCTTTGAAAAGAGGCTGTTTAAGATCTTTCGGGCTGATTATCGGGTCCTCGTCCCTTATCATCCAGTCTATCCCGAGGTCTGGGTCCAGGGCGTTTATGCCGCGATCATGTGCCGGTGAGTAGCTGTTGTCACACTTATAAAGAACGATGGCCTTCTCGCTCAGTACTGAGAAACCGTGTGCAAATCCCCTTGGTATCAGAAACTGCAGTTTCTTTTCGGAGTCGATAATAAGTCCGAACCATTTTCCGAAGGTTGGTGAGCCGCGCCGGATGTCAAGGGCTATGTCATAGATCCTGCCTTCAATAACTCTTATAAGCTTGGCCTGAGCAAAAGGTTCCTCCTGGAAGTGGAGGCCCCTGATCACACCCCTGCATGAGCTGGACTCGTTGTCCTGCACGGGTTCGTATACAATGTCGTTATTGCTGTATTTCAGCTTGTTGTAACTCTCGAAGAAATAGCCCCTGGTGTCATTGAAGACATCGGGTTCGATTATGAGCAGTCCGGGGAATTCAGTCCTGTGTACTTTCATCTTCAGGCCTGTTCGTTTGCCACTTTGAGAAGGTACTGACCGTACTGGCTTTTAGCCAGCGGCCCGGCAAGTTCCAGGAGCTGTTCTCTTGTGATGAAGCCGTTCTTATATGCAATCTCCTCAATGCAGGAGGCACTCAGCCCCTGCCTCTGTTCGAGGGTTGCTATGAAGTTCGATGCCTGAAGGAGGCTGTCGAAGGTTCCTGTGTCAAGCCATGCCATTCCGCGTCCCAGTAGTTTCACCTCCAGTTTTCCCTCATACAGGTAAAGTCTGTTGAGATCGGTTATCTCAAGCTCTCCGCGAGGTGAGGGTTTCAGTTTTCGCGCCCTGGAGGCCACTGTATTGTCGTAGAAGTAGAGTCCGGTGACGGCGTAGTTTGATTTGGGTTTAAGAGGTTTCTCCTCTATGCTGACAGCCTTGTAGTTTTCATCGAACTCAACCACTCCGTATCGTTCGGGATCAGTGACGGCATAGCCGAATACGACTGCTCCGTCAGTCAGTGCCGCGGCCTGCTTGAGTATGTTACCGAATCCGTGGCCGTAAAAGATATTGTCTCCAAGGATCATGCAGACGTTATCATCGCCGATGAAATCCTCACCAATTATAAACGCCTGTGCCAGGCCGTCAGGAGAGGGCTGCTCGCGGTAGGTGAAACGCATGCCCAGTCTGGTGCCGTCACCCAGCAACGCCCTGAAACTTGGCAGGTCACGGGGAGTTGATATTATAAGTATGTCACGTATCCCGGCCAGCATCAGGGCAGAGAGCGGATAGTAGATCATTGGTTTGTCATAGACCGGCAACAGCTGTTTGGAGATGGCTTCCGTTATCGGGTGAAGCCTTGTGCCGGATCCGCCGGCAAGGATAATACCTTTCATCAACACTAATTTAGTTAAACTGAAGACAAAAATAGAAAAAAGCAACAATCTAAACAGTGACCTGACTCTCCGGTATGGTTTTAAATTCTTATACCCTGAAAATCTGTCCATTGTTCGTCTCCTGAAAGAAAAAATAATTATCTTTGCCAGCAATTTTCAAACAACATAATGTCTAACTTATTAATTTTCAGGTAAATTATTCAAAATGAGTGAAATTAACGAAGAGACCGGCAACATTCAAAACGAGGATGTAAACGTAAATGAGACCGGAGCGGAAGTAAAAGCAGAAGCAAAAGAGGTGGTGGTTGAATCAGCAGGTGAGATGGTTGCTGAGGAACAGCCTATTTTGAAGGAAAAGAAAGAAAAAAAGGTGAAGGCAGAAGAAACTGCAGCAGCAATGGCAGCAGCAGCCACACCTGAAGAGTTTGACTGGGACTCATATGAGACAGACGGATTCCTGTCAAAAAGAAGCCGTGCTGACCAGGAGAAGCAGTATGAAGAGACCCTTTCAACCGTCGCTGTTGACGAGGTTGTAGAAGGCAAGGTCATCTCGATGAATACCCGTGAGGTAGTCATCAACATAGGACAGAAGTCCGAGGGTGTAGTGAGTCTCAACGAGTTCCGCTACAATCCCGATCTCAAGGTAGGCGACACTGTTGAAGTTTATGTTGAGAGCCAGGAGGACAAGAAGGGCCAGCTGGTGCTTTCTCACAAGAAGGCAAGGGCTTACAATTCATGGGACCGGGTTAATAAGGCCCTTGAGAACAATGAGATCATCACCGGTTACATCAAGTGCCGCACGAAGGGTGGCATGATCGTTGACGTCTTCGGAATAGAGTCATTCCTTCCGGGATCACAGATTGATGTTAAGCCGATACGCGACTATGACGTATATGTCGGCAAGACGATGGAGTTCCGCGTGGTGAAGATCAACCAGGAGTTCAAGAACGTGGTTGTGTCGCACAAGGCGCTTATCGAAGCCGAGCTTGAGCAGCAGAAGAAGGAGATCATCTCGAAGCTTGAAAAGGGCCAGGTGCTCGAGGGTACTGTCAAGAATATCACCTCCTACGGTGTATTTATTGACCTCGGCGGTGTTGACGGACTTATACATATTACCGATCTCTCATGGGGCAGGGTTAATCATCCCGAGGAGATCGTTCAGCTTGACCAGAAGCTCAATGTTGTCATCCTCGACTTTGATGATGACAAGAAGAGGATCGCTCTCGGTCTCAAGCAGCTTACCCCGCATCCGTGGGATTCGCTCAGCGAGGGACTGAAAGTTGGTGACCAGGTCAAGGGCAAGGTTGTTGTCATGGCAGACTACGGTGCTTTTGTGGAGATTGCACAAGGTGTTGAAGGTCTCATCCATGTCTCTGAGATGTCATGGTCACAGCACCTTCGCAGTGCACAGGAGTTCATGAAGGTAGGTGACGAGGTTGACGCAGTCATCCTGACGCTTGACCGCGAGGAGCGCAAGATGTCGCTTGGCATCAAGCAGCTCAAGCCGGATCCGTGGGAGAACATAGACAAGAAATACAGCATCAACTCACGCCACAAGGCACGCGTTCGCAACTTCACCAACTTCGGCGTCTTCGTGGAGATCGAAGAGGGTGTTGACGGCCTGATACATATTTCCGACCTGTCATGGACGAAGAAGATCAAGCATCCGGCCGAGTTCACATCGATTGACGCCGAGATTGACGTGGTTGTCCTCGAGATAGACAAGGAGAACAGGAGACTGAGCCTTGGTCACAAGCAGCTCGAAGAAAACCCGTGGGATGTGTTTGAGGATCTCTTCACTGTTGATTCAATCCATGAGGGTACCGTCATCGAGGTTTTTGACAAGGGAGCCATCATTGCCCTGCCTTACGGCGTTGAGGGCTTTGCCACACCTAAGCATCTCGTCAAGGAAGACGGAAGCCAGGCAGTGGTTGAGGACAAGCTCAACTTCAAGGTGATTGAGTTCAACAAGGGTGCCAAGAAGATCATCGTATCACACAGCCGCATTTTCGAGGATGAGAGAAAGGGATCTGACACATCGGCAAGACGCTCCGAGGCTGACAATACCAAAAAAGCAGCCCGCAAGCTTAAGGCCAGCCTTGAGAAAACGACACTCGGTGACATTACCGGGCTTCAGGCTCTAAAGGATGAGATGGAAGAAAAAGAGGCTAAAAGTCTAGGTAAAAAGAAAAAATAACCTTATTTTTAGTTGCCAAAATTATCAGCTATGGACTTCAACATTCAAAACAAGAACAAGTGCACGGTGATCAGCATTGAGACTGAGAAGCTTGACACACATATTGCTCCTTCACTCAAGTCGGAACTGGTTCTCATCTCCGGTAAGGGAGAACGGAACATCATCCTGGATCTGAAGAAGTGCCAGTATTGTGACTCGTCGGGCCTCAGTGCCATTCTTGTTGCAAACAGGCTCTGCAAGAACGCGGGAGGAACTTTCGTACTCTGCGGACTGAATGAGGCTGTCGAGAGACTTATTACAATCTCTCAGCTTGACACTGTTCTATCCATTACTGCTGATACTGAGGAAGCTGAGAAAATAATAGCCTGAGGATAGGCGGCATGGCTTTCAGGCTGACCATACTCGGCACCAGCTCTGCTCTGCCCACTTCAGACCGATATCCAACCGCTCATGTACTTAATGTGCATGAGCGGTTGTTTTTGATAGACTGCGGGGAGGGAACCCAGATGCAGATGCGCCGGTACAAGATAAAGTTCGGCAAGATCAACCACATATTCATCAGTCATCTGCACGGCGATCACTTTTTCGGGGTCTACCCGTTGCTCTCCACCTTTAACCTGATGGGCAGGAAGACCACGCTCCATCTGTATGCTCCTTCCCCTGCGGAAGATCTGATCGCGAAGCATCTGGCAGATTTTGACATCAACCTCGGGTACGAGCTTGCAGTGCATACCGTATCTGGTCGTTCCCCAAAGAGCATCCTGGAAGACAGGAGGGTAGAGGTCTTCTCCTTTCCGCTGAAGCACCGCATCACAACATACGGTTATCTCTTCAGGGAGAGAGTTTCTGACAGGAACATGATCAGGGAGAAGATTTCCGAGTACGGTCTCTCCATTGAGGAGATAGCTACAGCCAGGAGGGGAGGCGATATTGTCCGTGACAACGGCCAGGTCATCCCGTGCCGGGAAGTCACCCTTGAACCCCGTCAGCCGTCCACCTATGCCTTCTGCAGTGATACAGGCCGGGTCAAAAATCTTGCTTCCTGGGTCAGGGGCGTTGACCTGCTTTATCACGAAGCCACCTTTGGCGACGATCATGACCCGCTGGCGCTGAAGACCGGGCATTCCACGGCACGTCAGGCTGCAACCGTGGCGCTCGAAGCCGGCGTAAAAAAACTGCTGCTGGGCCATTTCTCGGCACGGTACCGTTCACCGGCACCTCTCGAGGCGGAGGCAAGGCAGGTTTTCCCGGACACCGAAGCGGCTCGCGAAGGTGCTACATATGAGATAGGCTGATGACGGGAAATCCTCATATTGATTATCTTTGCCACCTACATAACAATTTTAATCCACACCCGTGCAGGAAAAGATACTGATCCTCGATTTCGGATCCCAATATACGCAACTGATTGCCAGGCGAGTAAGGGAGCTGAATGTATACTGTGAAATTCACCCGTTCAACCATTTCCCGAAGCCCGGCGAGGGTGTCATGGGGGTCATACTCTCAGGCAGTCCGTGGTCAGTCCGCGATGCAAAGGCCCCGTTTCCGGATCTAGAGGAAATAAAGGGCCGCATACCGCTGCTTGGTGTCTGTTACGGTGCCCAGTACCTGACCCATGCCTACGGAGGTGAGGTTCTTCCCTCAAACACCCGTGAATACGGCAGGGCGAAACTGGTCTCGGCAGATCCCTCTGACCCGCTCTTCGCGGGCGTCACTCCCGGCTCACAGGTGTGGATGTCGCACGGCGATACAATCGTGAGAATACCGGAGAATTATACCGTCACCGGTTCTACGGAGGATGTAAGCGTGGCAGCGTTCAGGATCAAGGGGGAGCAGACCTGGGGCATACAGTTTCACCCGGAGGTATATCATACGATTGAAGGGAGCACGATACTCGGAAATTTTGTCCGGGACATATGCGGTTGCCCGGGCGACTGGACCCCCGAATCATTCGTTGAGATGACTGTCCGGTCACTCAGAGAGCAGATCGGGGATGACAGGGTTGTCCTCGGTCTTTCCGGTGGAGTTGATTCCTCGGTAGCAGCCATACTGCTGGACCGGGCCATTGGCGACAGGCTTACATCAATCTTTGTTGACAACGGACTGTTGCGGAAGAATGAGTATGAGGCAGTCCTCGATGCATATCGCAGAATGGGCCTCAATGTGCTTGGGGTAAATGCCTCGGCGGAGTTCGTTGAGGGATTGAAGGGTGTGTCTGACCCCGAGACGAAAAGAAAGATAATCGGCAGAATATTCATCGAGGTGTTTGACCGTGAGGCACATAAGGTGCAGAATGTAAAGTGGCTGGCACAGGGAACAATTTATCCGGATGTGATAGAATCAGTTTCGGTAAACGGTCCTTCTGCGACAATCAAATCGCATCATAATGTCGGAGGGTTACCGGAGAAGATGCATCTGAAGGTTGTTGAGCCGCTTCGACTGCTCTTCAAGGATGAGGTCAGACGTGTGGGGAGGGCGCTGAATATGCCTGCTGAGATACTTGACCGGCACCCTTTCCCGGGGCCAGGGCTGGCTATCAGGATAGTGGGGGAGGTGACTCCCGCCAAGCTGGCGATCCTTCGCGATGCTGATGAGATCTTTATTTCCGGACTCAGGAGGAGCGGTTATTATAATAAAGTATGGCAGGCAGCCGTGATACTTCTTCCCGTACAGTCGGTGGGTGTCATGGGTGATGAGCGTACCTATGAGAATGCCGTGGTGCTGAGGGCCGTGACTTCCACTGACGGCATGACGGCTGACTGGAGCCATCTGCCGCATGAGTTCCTGGGGGAGGTGTCGAACCAGATCATCAACAGGGTGAGGGGTGTCAACAGGGTAGTCTATGATATAAGTTCCAAACCGCCTTCCACAATAGAATGGGAATGATATTTGCATAGAGAAGAAGAAACTACAGGAGATGTTTAAAAGACTTACAATTATATGTACGGTGCTGCTGCTGATGCAGGGTACGGCACTCAGGGCGCAGGGCCTTACCCAGGAGACGTTCAAAATCGGGAAGACACTTGCCCTGCTTGAGGCGATATATGTTGACAGTGTCGACATCTCGGCCCTTGCCGAGCAGATGATAATAAGCACGTTGCGCAACCTTGACCCGCATTCGGTCTACATACCTGCAAAGGACGTGCAGGAGGAGAATGAGCCGCTGCAGGGTAATTTTGAAGGCATCGGGATCCAGTTCAATCTTCTGAATGACACTATTCTGATCATATCACCCATCCCCGGAGGCCCGTCGGAGAAGGTGGGGATACAGGCTGGCGACAGGATTATTTCCATTGCCGGCGAAATGGTTACCGGCGTAGGCATCTCGACCACCGGGGTGCAGAAGCGTCTCAGGGGGTCGAAGGGCACGAAGGTGGACGTGGTGATATTCCGGAAGGGCCAGAAGGAGTTGCTCGATTTCACGATCACCCGTGACAAGATACCTGTGAACAGTCTTGATGCAGCATATATGGTATCAGGAAACGTTGGCTACATCAAGCTGAGCAGGTTCTCAGAACAGACGGCCGTGGAGTTTGCCGGGGCTGTGGAGAAACTACGCAGCACCGGTCTGGAGCACCTTGTGATTGATCTTCGCGGCAATGCCGGGGGATACATGGTTCCGGCAGTACAGATAGCTGACGAACTGCTCTCAGGGGATGAGCTGATTGTCTATCTCGAAGGGCTGCATACCTCAAGGCAGGAGTACAGGTCGGCTCCGTCGGGTGCATTGACCCGGTCACGGGTGGCGGTGCTGATAGATGAAGGATCCGCTTCTGCAAGTGAGATCCTGGCAGGAGCTGTACAGGATTGGGACAGGGGAGTTGTCATAGGCCGCAGGAGCTTCGGCAAAGGGTTGGTGCAGAACGGCTTCGGTCTTCCTGACGGCTCGGAGATAAGACTTACGATAGCACGATACTACACCCCCTCAGGCAGATCCATTCAGACACCATACAGTGAGGGATTTGACAAGTATTTTCAGACATATTACAAAAGGTATTTCAACGGTGAGCTTATCCACCCTGACAGCCTCAACCTGCCGGACTCACTCAAGGCTTTCACGGTAAAGAACAAAAGGCTTGTGTACGGCGGCGGCGGTATCACACCTGACATATTTATTCCCATAGACACAGCCTATTATTCTGATTATTACCGTGACCTGATAAGGAGCTCAACTCTGACGAACTACATGCTTGCATACACGGATCTCAACCGCAAGCAACTGACCCGCAGGTTTAAAGGTTTTGCTGATTTCAACAGGGGATTTGAGATTGACGGTGCCGCAATTGAAGAGCTGAAGGCAGCAGGCGAGAAGAATGGCGTCAGGTTTGACCAGGCGCAGTATGATGTCTCTGCTCCCGAGATAAAGCGGATCATGAAGGCGCTGGTAGCCCGTGACCTGTGGGATATGAATGAGTATTTCATGGTTATCAATGATGATGACTCTGCAATTATCAAGGCACTTGAAGTGCTGAATACCCAGGGGCTTTACTATCAGTTGCTGGGATTTCGGAAGGAGGAGCGATGAAGCTTCTTGCGAAGACGCATTACGGCCTGGAGGAGGTACTGGCGGAAGAGCTAAGGGGGATGGGCGCCACCGGCGTCACTGCCCTGAACAGGGCGGTGGCTTTTGAAGGCTCGAAGCTGATGCTATACACGGTCAATTACAGGAGCCGTCTTGCTCTCTCCGTGCTGTTGCCGGTGGCATCGTTCGGCGTCGCCAGCCAGAAGGATCTCTATAACGGCGCCGTGGCTGTCGACTGGGATAATTATCTTGATCCACGGATGAGCTTTGCAGTGACGGCGGTGGTAAATTCGAAACATTTCACCCACAGCGGGTACGCAGGTCTGGTTGTAAAGGACGCCATTGCGGATTTCTTCCGCAGGCTTAACCTGGAGAGGCCCTCCGTGGATGTACGTGAGCCGGACCTCCTGGTGAACGTGCATATAAGCAATGACAGGGTCACTCTCTCTCTCGATTCTTCCGTTGTTCCGCTTTACAAGCGTGGTTACCGGCAGGGCGGAGGAGAGGCACCGCTGAGCGAAGTGCTTGCTGCCGGGATGATCGCCCTGGCAGGATGGAAGGCAGATACACCCCTGGTTGACGGCATGTGCGGATCCGGTACCATAGTCGCTGAGGCTGGTCTGATGGCCGGAAACATTGCTCCGGGAAAGTTCAGGAAGAGTTTTGGCTTCATGAAATGGAAGGATTATGATGCGGCCCTCTTCAGGTCTGTTAAGTTCGATGCCGAAAAGCGCGAGAGAAAGTCGCCCGTGAAGCTGTACGGGAGTGACATCTCAGCGGAAGCCTGTGCCGTCGCTCTGCGTAATATCAGGGCTGCAGGGCTGGAAGGTTCGGTGGAGATTGAGGAGAAGGATTTTTTCACCTCGCCACCGCCTGCTGAAGGAGGTACGCTGATCATCAACCCGCCGTACGGCCATCGTCTCGGATCATCTGACATGACTGAGTTTTACGGAAAGACAGGCACCACCCTCAAGCACAGGTATGAGGGATACAGGGCATGGATTCTATCCGGTGACATGGCTGCCCTGAAGCAGGTTGCCCTGAAGCCGTCGCGCAAGTATACGTTGCTTAACGGTGACATTGAATGCCGGTATCATGGGTATGAATTATACAGCGGGAGCAGGAAAAGTGTGTGATGCCGTAAATTTGAGAGCGGTTAGTTGGGTATTCGCTACAATAATCTATTTTTGTTACTCGTTCTAGCTTATATACTTTCACAGAGGCCCTATGAGCTTTGACCTTGAAAACCTTGTAAGCGACCTGGATATCAGGGGTGCAATCCTTTATTACAAGGGAAACGTTGAATCGGATACGATTACAAGAGCGCTGGACCTGGTTGAAAGAAAGTTGCTTGCAACGCGTGAAGCCCCGAGGCTGAGGAAAAAGGTTTACAATGTGCTTGTGGAGAGCCTTCAGAACCTCTATCATCATTCTGACAGGGTGCCCAGAGGATACCATGCAGCAAGGCCTGACAGGTTCGGACTGGTGGTGATGGAGAAGATAGGCAGGGGTTACCGTTTGACGACTTGCAATTTTGTGAACGTTATGAGAGTTAAAGAGCTTGAGGAGAAGCTGACAAGGATCAACCGTTCCACTCCCGAGGAGATCAAGGAGCTCTACAAGGACATCCTTAATCACCAGGAGATAACGGAGAAGGGGCTAGGAGGACTGGGGTTGCTTGACATCGCCAGGAAAACGGGCCACCGGATCGATTTCAGGTTCAAGAAATACGATAACCTGAATACTGCTTTCAGGCTTACAGCCGTAGTGGCACCATTATAGGAGACTAACATAAACAGATAACAGACAGCTATGGAACCGATCATTATTGAAGGAACGCCGAAGACACCATCCATTAAATTTGATACAAGGGAGGGAGTGTTTGAGATTAAAGGCAGGTCAATTCCTGAAAACTCGGTAGAGTTTTACAAACCCCTGAATGAGTGGCTTGATCAGTACATGCAGGTACCGCTTGACAAGACGGTGGTCAACATCAGGCTGGAGTATTTTAACACCAGCTCTTCGAAATGCATCCTTGATGTATTCAAGAGGCTGGAATCAATTCACAAATCGAAACACGATGTTGAGATAAACTGGTTCTACGAGGAGGACGATGAGGATATGCTTGAGGCAGG
>JAVEZX010000043.1:0-19440 GCA_034002785.1 Bacteroidales bacterium | reverse complement strand
CTCCTCCAGGCTGCGGTCATATATTGCAGGATCCTTAAGATGATGGCGGCTCTGTCTTACACCGGTGGTGCCGCTGCTCAGGAACACCTTTGCAGCAGGGCCTTCACCCGTCAGCACCGTATGATCCCTGAAGAACGATATGGGCATGAAAGGGATGGAATAAAGGGAGTCAACCTTCTCCGGAGAAACACCAAGGAGACCAAGATACTCCCTGTAGACGGGACACCCTGCAGCCTGGAAGCGGAAAATCTCCAGCGCCATCTTCTCAAACGACTTGTCATCGGTGACCCTGAAGATCTCTTCGCGTAAGGGTGACTTCATATCTGTTACGGGAAGGTTGCTGATCCGTCAGGCTGCCAAACCCACTCAAGTTTGCAGGTGGCAACTGCAGGAGTGACGGAGGTGTCAAGCGTCAGGCTGACGATCCTCAGCTTGGCGTACGTCCCGTCTCTTGTCTTCACCACCCATACCTGGTTGGTTGAAATCGGTGCCGCCAGGTCAATCCATGTATATGAACCCACGGTCTTCAGCGCCCTGAAGGCGCTTACCGACTCGGCCGCTGTGATGTGGTTGCTCACAAGGGCAAAAGGAGGATCGAGAGTGTTGGAAGAGAGGAACGGCAACACAGGTCCTCCACTGGTCACCGCTCCTGCCATCAGTGTGATGTCAGCCCTGTATGCATCGGGAAGCGTCGGGACCTCCTTCGCCTCATCGAAGGAGAGCCCCATCGCGTAATAATATGAACCGCCGTCATACAGCTCGTTCGTCAGCGTGATCGTTCCGGATGTCTGCTGTTCCTCGCCGCCGCACCCGGAAAAAACGAGCATGACAGCCAGAGCCGGTATGAAGCTCAGTCTCATTATTCTCCCCTGATTGCGGTTATGCCCGGCAGTTTCTTGCCCTCCATGTATTCCATCATGGCACCGCCGCCGGTAGAGACGTAACTGATCCTGTCAGCAAGGCCCAGGTTATTCACCGCAGCCACGGAGTCGCCCCCGCCGACAAGCGAGAAGGCCCCCTCGTCGGTTGCTTCAGCCACAGCCATGGCTATGCCCTTCGTTCCTTCATCGAACTTGGTCATCTCAAAGACACCCATCGGGCCGTTCCAGAGGATTGTCTTCGAATTGCTGATCACCTTTGAAAAGAGCCTTACACTCTCCTCACCGATATCAAGGCCCATCCATCCGTCATTCACATCATCAATTGCCGAGATATAGACGTTGGCCTCAGCATCAAACTTGTCAGCATTGACGCTGTCTACCGGGAAGATCAGGTTCACTCCCTTTTCCCTGGCTTTTTCGATGATGGCCTTTGCCATTTCAAGCTTGTCATCCTCACAGAGTGAGTTGCCTATCCTTCCGCCCATGACCTTGATGAATGTATATGTCATGCCTCCGCCAATGATCAGGTTGTCAACCCTGTCAAGCAGGTTTTCAATGATTCCTATCTTATCCGAGACCTTTGCACCGCCCATGATGGCCGTAAAGGGTTTCTCGGAACTCCTGAGGACCTTGTCCATTGCAGCCAGCTCACTGTTGATAAGGAATCCGAACATCCTTTTATCCTCCGGGAAGAAATCCGTAATCACTGCAGTGGTCGCATGAGCCCTGTGAGCCGTGCCAAAGGCATCATTGACATAAATGTCAGCGTATGTCGAAAGCTTCTTAGCCATCTCCTTTTGCTTCACCTTCAGGGCTGCCTTGGCCGCCTTTTTCTCCTCGTCCGTTGCCGTCTCAGGAAGGATGGGCTTGCCCTCCTCCTCGGGATAGAACCTGACATTCTCAAGCATCATAACCTCTCCCGGCTTCAGCGCTGCGGCCATTGCCACCGCTTCATCACCGAGTGCATCGGGGGCGAAAGCAACCTTCATTCCGAGATGCTTCTCCAGTACCGGCAGAACAGGCCTGAGTGAATACTTCTCCATCACTCCTTCAGGCCGGCCGAGATGTGACATGAGTATCGCTGAGCCGCCGTCGGCCGTTATTTTCCTTATCGTCTTAAGAGCCCCGCGAATACGCGTATCATCGGTCACCTCGCGCGTCTTCTTGTCGAGAGGCACGTTGAAATCGACCCTTACAATGGCTTTGAGACCCTTAAAGTTAAAACTGTCAATGATTTTCATAGTCCGTATTGTTTAATTTTTGCTTTTTCAGGAGTACAAAGTTAACCAATTTGAAAAACCTTATCCGCCTCCGTTTGTTCATTAATCAAAATGAATAGCTTAATTTTAAAATAAAAAAATGGCGAAAATCACACTCAGGGGTAACCCGGTCAACACTTCAGGTTCACTTCCTGAATAGGTCAAGGTGGTCTACGCCGAGCTGGTCCCCGAGATAGCACAGGAACCTGACTATGACAGTGCCCTGGCGGTGCTCTGAAAATTGTCCGGTCATTACCGCTGGTATGCAGGACAGGGCCGGCCGGTTGTCTGACTGAGACCCCTGAACGGCATATCCGCCGGTGGCTGAGATCATCTATTTTTTACTACATTTGCTCTTCTTCAGGCGAAGGGTAACATGAATTTTTCACAAATACCGGGACAGAAGGCAGTGATTGACAGATTGCGGAACTCCGTGGCGGAGAACCGTGTCAGTCATGCGCTCCTTTTCTACGGCCCGGAAGGGAGCGGGAAATTTGCCATCGCCCTGGCATTTGCACGGTACATCAGTTGCGAGAACCGCACAGCGGAAGATGCCTGCGGCATATGTCCGTCGTGTTCCAAGTATAACAAACTGATCCACCCGGACCTCCACTTCGTCTTTCCGGTGATTAAAAAGAAGTCAAACACCGAACCGGTTAGTGACCTCTTCATTTCACAGTGGAGGGAGATGGTGCTCCGGTCACCGTGGTTTTCGCTCACGACATGGACCGAAGCCATGGAGGTGGCCAACGAGCAGGCCCTGATACCCGTTGCCGAGTCGGCGGAGATCATCCGCAAGCTAAGCCTGAAGTCGTTTGAATCCGACTTCAAGATCATGATCATCTGGCTGCCGGAAAAGATGAATGCCGAGACCGCAAACAAGATCCTGAAAATCATTGAGGAGCCTCCCGCCCGGACTCTTTTTATCCTCGTCTCCGAAGAGGATGAGAAGCTTCTTCCAACCATCACTTCGCGCTGTCAGCACATCAGGATCCCATCCATTCCGTCGGAGGATCTGAGTGCCCACCTGGTATCGGCCATGGGTGTTGACCCCGTCAAAGCCCCGGAAATTGCTGCCATCGCCAACGGTAACATGGTAAGGGCAATGGAACTGGTCCGGGAAGATGACAACACCGCAATACACCTTGACCGTTTCACGAAGCTGATGCGGACAGCATGGACGCGTGACATACATGCACTGGTGACATGGTCAGAAGAAACTGCAGCCCTCGGACGGGAGAGACAGAAGAGCTTCCTCTCCTACTCACTCAGGATGATACGGGAAAATTTCATACTCAACTTCAACGGAAGGGAGAACAAGCTTGTCTACCTGACCCGGGCTGAAGACGAATTTTCGGGGAAGTTCCACCCCTTCATCAATGAGAAGAACATCAGCGCCCTCAACCGCGAGTTCAACCTGGCATATGCGCACGTGGAGAGCAACGGAAACACGAAGATGATTTTCCTCGACCTTGCGCTGAAGACAATGAGACTTATCAGGTAAGTGATGTGAATCACTTGAAAATAGCTCATTTATTCCTAATTTTGCATTCACCTTCCGGCAGCACGGAAATATATCCCTACTGCCTGAACCGTTAAAGAGACATCATGACGAATGAGGATATACAGGTCCAGCCCGGTGAAGAGCCGGTAAGGCCTGAAATTAAATACAACACCGGGGAGCACAAGCTGAACGAGTACAACTGGCTTGCCGATCTCCCCTTTGACGCACGCTGCAACGAGGTCATCGAGGTTCGCTTCAAGAACACCCGCAAGGGATTCTATCGCAATGTAAACGGGCTGAGGCTCGAGGTTGATGACATGGTGGCCGTGGAGGCTTCGCCCGGACATGATATAGGGTATGTATCCATGACCGGTTATCTTGTCCGCGAGCAGCTGAAGAAGATGAAGGTCAAGCCCGTCCTGGACGAGATGAAGAAGGTCTATCGCAAGGCGAGGCCTGTTGACCTGCAGAAATGGGAGGAGGCTAAGAAGCTTGAGGTGCCTACAATGCTGCGGTCACGCAAGATTGCCGAGAACCTGGGACTGGCAATGAAGATCGGCGATGTTGAGTACCAGGGTGACAAGACGAAGGCCATCTTTTACTACCTGGCAGAAGAAAGGGTAGATTTCCGGCAGCTGATCAAGGTTCTGGCCGAAGAGTTCCGCATCAGGATAGAGATGAGGCAGATAGGCGCACGCCAGGAAGCCGGCCGCATCGGCGGCATAGGCACCTGCGGCAGGGAGCTGTGCTGTTCGACTCATGTCACCAACTTCGTCTCGGTGACCACATCACACGCCCGTTACCAGGACCTCTCACTCAACCCCCAGAAGCTCGCCGGGCAATGCGGCAAACTGAAATGCTGCCTTAACTATGAACTCGACTGCTATATAGACGCCCAGAAAGAATTTCCCTCCAGGGAGGTCAATCTGGAGCTGGCCGCAGGCACCGCCTACTTCATGAAGATGGAGGTGCACACAGGTGTCTACTGGTACTCCACCGATCAGCGGATAGCGGCAAACATGACGGCTGTGCCGGTGGCACGTGTACGCGAAATAATCCAGCTCAACCGCAGGGGCGTCAAACCTGAAGGGCTGCTGGCAGGCCCGGCAAACAACAGGATGGAGAAAGGCAATGACCTGCTGCTGCAGAACAGCGGACTCGACAGGTTCGAATCCAAAAGCCGGCCACGCGAAGGAAAAAGCAGAAACAAACCATATCACAGGAGAAATGACAGGAAGCAGAAGTAGGGTCATTGTTGCCGTCATGCTGATGGCAACAGCTGCAACAGGATGCAACCGCGGCATACAATACTCTGAAATTCAAAAGATTGAAGAGGGCCAATGGAACATGTTTGATCCCGCAAAATACGCCTGCACGATTGATGACACGGTTATGACCTATGATATCGGGCTGTCGCTGCGCACAACCACGGACTACCCCTATCGCAACATATACCTCTTCATGGTTACAACCTTCCCCTCCGGGACCAGCGTGACTGACACACTTCACGCAATGGTGACCGATGAAAAGGGGCGCTGGCTGGGTAAGGGAACAGGGAATATCCGGGAACTCACGGTTCCCTTTAAGTCGAATGTCTGGTTTCCGGAAGCAGGCGACTATCACTTCAGGGTGATGCATGGCATGAGAGACACCGTTTTGCAGGGTGTCCGTGACATAGGGATGAAGATCTCCCGCAGGGAGGGGAGAGCAAAATAGCCGGGATTTGGGTAAAAACAAACTTGCACGGTGGGCTGAACTGAGAGCCTTCGATCATGTGATCGAACCGCCATTTGATGATGTATTCAGGCGTGACCATGAACTTAAGGGCAAATGGAACAGCGACTGGTTTGACAACAACAATCCCATAATCCTGGAACTGGGCTGCGGCAAGGGTGAATACACGGTAGGGCTGGCCAGCCACTATCCCGGGAGAAACATTATCGGCATCGACATCAAGGGTGCCCGCATGTGGCGGGGAGCAAAGGACTCACACAACATGGGACTTTCAAATGCCGCCTTCCTTCGCACACGTATCGAGGTAACCGGTTCCTTCTTCGCCCCCGGCGAGGTGGATGAGATATGGCTTACATTCCCGGACCCTCAGATGAAGAGGATAAGGGAAAAGAAGCGGCTCTCCGGCCCGCAGTTTCTCAATCTCTACAGGCAGTATCTGAGGGACGGGGGGATTGTTCATCTCAAGACCGACTGCCGTGAGTTGCATGATTATACTGTGGAACTGACCCGGGTAAACGGCCTGGAGGTGATCACCAGGGTCACTGATCTCTATGCAGACATGCCCGGCAACCCGCTGCTGTCAATCAGAACTCATTATGAGGAACTCTTTCTCAAACAGGGCGTTCCTATTACATACCTATCATTCAGACTGCCAAATGACAAGGAGATCATCAGCCCGGGAGCCTGACAGTGAAGGTTTCTTCAGCCGCGTTTACGAGGTCACGAAGCTCATACCCTACGGCAGGATAACCTCCTACGGAGCCATTGCAAGGTATCTTGGCTCCGGAGGCTCAGCCAGGATGGTTGGCTGGGCGCTCAACTCCTCGCACCACGGCCAGGGATTTATCCCTGCCCACCGGGTGGTGAACCGCAACGGCCTGCTCACCGGCAAGCATCATTTCGGAACTTCGTCAACAATGCAGCAACTGCTTGAGAACGAGGGTTTCACCGTTGAAGATGACCGGGTCCTGGAATTCCAGGAGCGCTTCTGGGATCCGTCAACTGAACTATAGATGTCAGGCAGTGTTATGAATCAGTCAGCCTGATTCCGGCTCATCGGACTCGCAAATCGCAAATCGCAAATCGCAAATAAAACATATCATGTATAAAAAAGAAGACATTCTAAAGGCCCTCCGGATGGTCTCCCACCCGGAAAAAGGTAGTGATATCGTCACACTGGGCATGGTAGGGGAGATCAACGTCAACGCTGACGGAATAACCCTCGTGCTCCTGCCGGAAAAATCCAATGACCCCTTCCTCTCGTCAATCAAGAGCAGCTGCGTCAGGGCAGTCAAGGAGCATCTCGGTCCCGATGCGGTCATCGCATCCATAGAGGTCAAACCCAGAATTGTGGTTGAAAAGATGGCGGCCCCGAAGAGAGATGTGCTGCCAGGCGTGAAAAACATTGTCGCCGTCTCCTCCGGAAAAGGAGGAGTGGGCAAATCCACAATCGCAGTCAACCTGGCCGTGGCACTGGCCCGCAAGGGATACGCCACCGGTCTGCTTGATGCTGACATCTTCGGACCGTCGGTGCCCAGAATGTTCAACGCCCTGAACTATCAGCCGGATGTACGCAGCGAGAAAGGCACTGACATGATCATCCCCATGACGAAGTATGGCGTAAAAATCCTCTCCATTGGTTTTTTCGTCAAGGGATCAGAGGCAGTCATATGGCGTGGCCCGATGGCCAGCAGCTTCCTGAAACAACTGATCACGCAGGGCGAATGGGGCGAACTCGATTATCTCATCTTTGACCTTCCTCCCGGGACGAGCGACATACACCTCACCCTGGTGCAGGAGGTACCCGTCACCGGTGCAATCGTAGTGACCACGCCACAGGAGGTGGCACTCGCCGATGCCCGTAAGGGGATAGCAATGTTTCGCAGTGAAGCCATCAACGTACCCGTGCTGGGACTGGTTGAGAACATGTCATGGTTCGAGGCTCCCGAACTGCCGGGCAGAAAATACTACCTCTTCGGCAAGGATGGCGGCCGCAGGCTTGCCGCCGAGAGCGGCACTGAGCTGCTGGGACAGATACCCATCGTTGAAAGCATCTGTGACGGAGGCGACTCAGGGTCACCGGTGGCGCTGGGAGACACCCTTACCGGGGCGGCATTCGCAGACCTGGCGGAGACGGTTGTGAAACAGGTGGAAAAACGCAATACAGTGGCCGCCCCGACGAAGAGGGTTGAGGTCAAGTGAGCCTGCTGCCGCCCGCCCCATTCAGCAGGGGCAGGATGAAGATCCCCGGCCCTGATTCATTGGGCCGGGACCGACACCCGGCAGACCCCCATCTTTCTTGCCTCTTTTTACTACATTTGGATACTATTGGCAAGGCTCTTCAGTTATAAGAGTATAAAGCATATTTGTTGAGATTACGGCATAGGGAATACGCTGCAGCGGTGACCCTCGCGGTTGCCCTGATTCTGGCCGGTTGTTCCGTTGAAAAGAACACCGGCGCGAGCCGTTTTTACAACTCACTGATATCCAAGTATAACATCTGGTTCAACGGAAACGAGGCATACAAGGCCGGGGTGAAAAAGGTCAGGGATTCGCATCGCGATGACTATACCGACCTTATCCCGGTATTCGAATACTCCTCCGAGGAGTCGGCCCGCGCTGCCTCTTCCGATATGGAACGTGCCATTCAGAAGGCTTCCAAGGTTATTTCCCTCCACTCCATTACCGCACGGCCCGAGGAAAAGGATCGCCGCAGCAGTACTGACAGAAGCGCTGAGTTCTACAACAGAAGGGAGTACAACGAATGGGTTGACGACTCCTACATGCTGATGGCCAAAGCGCAGTTCTATCAGAAGAATTTCATGGCTGCCCGCTCCTCCTTCTCCTTCGCCACCGGCATAGCCACCGATCCCGAACTCACGACCGAGGCCAGGATCTGGATGACACGAATACAGACCGAAGAGGGTAACCTTACCGAGGCATCGCGACAGCTGCAGGAGATGCCCGACCCGGAGAGCCTTTCCCGCTCTCTTAAGACGATGTACTACTCCACACAGGCTGACATCGCGCTGCGCCAGAAAAGATACGGTGATGCGGTGGTACCCCTGACCCGTGCAATAGAAAACAGCAGAAACAACGAGACCAGTGTACGCTGGACATACCTTCTGGCACAGGCAAGCAAGGCCGCTGGAGACAATGCGCTCTCAACCAAGTACTTCACTAAGGTACTCAGGATGAACCCGCCCTATGAACTCGAGTTCAATGCAGGCATCAACCTGGCTGGCGTGACGGATATCTCTCACGGCGATGCCGAAGATCTGATGAGATCGCTTCGCAAGATGCTTCGCGACTCCAAGAACAAGGATTATCTTGATCAGATCTACTTCGCCCTTGGCGAGCTGGAGCAGCGCATGGGCAACACCGGCGAGGCCCTTAAACTCTGGTCGCAGGCAGCTGCCAACAGCACAGTCAATACGCGGCAGAAGGCACGGTCATACCTCGCCCTGGCAGGACATTACTACAGTCAGCCGGATTACATGAAGGCCTGGCTCTATTATGACAGCGCCTCCTTCCTTATAGACAACCGTTTCCCGGGTTATGATCTCATCAGCCGCAGGGTCACGGATCTTGGAGAATATGCCGGATTTCATACCGTCGTAGTCACCGAGGACAGTCTCCGCAGGGTGGCGCAGATGAGTGCAGCCGAGCGTGACGCACTGATAGCCGGCGTGATACGGTCTGTTGAGGAAGAGCTGACAAAAGCCCGCACCGGCGATGGCGGGGACCGATACAACATGGGCCAGTATTACGAGAACGAACAGCGCTATCGCGGAGCCATCTCGGCAGAAGGCGGATGGTACTTCTACAACCAGTCAGCACTCACCTTCGGCCGGACAGAGTTCCGGCGCCGGTGGGGCGACAGGCGGCTTGAGGATAACTGGCGCAGGGCGAACAAGGCCCGTGCAGCCTTCGGCGGCCCTCAGATTGAGAATGAAGAGGCTGAAAAGCGCGATAGCGCCGGGATAGCCCCTGAACGCACCAAAGAATACTACCTGCGGAACCTGCCCCTGACAGACTCACTCATGTCCGTGTCAGTCAGACGAAGCGCCGAGGCACTGCTGGGCGAAGGCAAGATACTCGCCTCACGGCTCAATGACACGCTGGCGGCCGCCTCGTCTCTCATTGAGGCAGCAAAACCCGGTCATGATGATAACATCAGGGCTGAAGCACTCTATGAACTCTACCGCCTTCTCCGCCTCAGTGACCCGCCGGGGGCTGAACGGCGAAGGGCTGAGCTGCTCGCATCATTCCCGCAGTCAGAGTACGCACTGATACTCTCAGACCCCGACTATGTCACCAAACATCATGAGATGGAAGCCAGGGCTTCCAGGAGCTATGAAGCGGCTTACGCAGCCTTTGACGAAGGAAGATACGCGGAGGCCGAAGCTAAATGCACAGAAGCCATCAGGCTTTATCCCGAAGACCTGCTGATACCGAAATTCATGCTGCTCGATGCCATGTCTGCCGGAGCCCTCAGGGGAGAAATTGCATATAAGGAGAAACTTGATTTGCTGGTGGCAAAATACCCCGCCACGGACGAGGGCAAGCGCGCAGCAGAGATAATCGCCTTCCTCAGACAGGCAAAACCGGAAATAAGGATCGCGGAAGACACCCGAATAGCGGAGGAGATATACCACCCTGACACTCTCCAGCCCCATTTCGTGATTATAATCGTATCCAATACGAAGGCAAACATGAACCAGATAGTGTTCGATGTCATTAATTACAACCTCGATAACTTCCCCGACAAAAATTACCGCACTGAGGGAGCGGCTGTTGATGCCGGTTACATGCTCATTACAACAGGACCCTTCGGGGACGCTGCCGGAGCAGCCGCATGGCTGAAGACATTCAACCCTGAACAGACCATCAGGGAAGCATCCGCAGCAGGCCTCACACTATACCTTATCAGCCGCGACAACCTGCAGAAATTCAGGGAAGACAAGAATATCGACAGATATGCTATCTTTCACTCGAAGGAATATTCGAACCTGCGGTAACGTTAAGGGCTAATAATGAGACAAATACGAATTCTATGGGTTGATGACGAGATCGGAGTTCTCAGGTCTCATATCCTCTTTCTGGGCGAAAAGGGATTTGAGACTGATACCTGCCAGTCGGGCAACGATGCCATAAACATGGTCAGGGAAAAACCCTATGACATCATCTTCCTCGATGAGCACATGCCCGGACTGAGCGGTATCGAGACCCTGCGCCGTATTAAGGCTGTCAGACCTGCCATCCCGGTAGTGATGATAACCAAAAGTGAAGAAGAGGATATTATGGATGCTGCAATAGGCTCACAAATAGCTGATTACCTTATCAAGCCCGTTAAGCCGCAGCAGATACTGATGACCCTCAAGCGTATCCTTAATATTGAGGAGATTGTTTCCAGGCAGACCACCACAGTCTTCCGTGAGGAGTTCAGCACCCTCTCGGGTATGATCTCCACGGCTTCAAACTATGAGGAGTGGTGCGAGCTCTACCGTCGCCTCACCTTCTGGCAGGGCGAACTGATCAGGTCATCCGACACCGGGATGCGTGATGTGCTTCGGATGCAGGAGTCTGATGCCAACAGGGCTTTTGCAAAGTATATCTCGAACAATTACATGCGCTGGATCTCCACCGATGCCGCTGACAGGCCACTCATCTCCCCCGCGGTGATGACTAAGAGAATCTTCCCGATGATAAGCAAGGGATCACCTCTCTTCTTCATCATTGTTGACAACCTGCGCCTCGACCAGTGGCAGACAATTGCGGGAGACCTTCGGCAGATAATGCGAATCGTTGATGAGGAACTCTACCTGAGCATCCTTCCAACCACCACACAGTACTCGCGCAATGCCCTCTTCGCCGGACTTATGCCTGCAGCCATAGGCGAGATAATGCCTGAGTTCTGGATTGACGAGAATGAGGATGAGGGGAAAAACCTGAACGAGGAAAAGCTGCTTGCCAAAAATCTCCAGAGGGCAGGGATAAACTGCCGCTGGAGCTATAACAAGATCAGCACCGACGCGGAAGGGAGAAGCCTGAATGAAAAGGTCATGCAACTGATGGGCAACGACCTGAACCTGCTTGTATACAATTTTGTAGATATGCTGAGTCATGCCCGTACGGAGGTCAACGTCATCCGGGAGATGACGGGAGACGAGGCATCATGGCTCTCGTTCACCCACTCATGGTTTATTCACTCGCCGCTGATAGAGCTTCTCCGGCTTGTCTCGGCCAGGGGTGCACGGGTGGTGATAACCACCGACCACGGGTCGGTGAAGGTCCAGAAACCGGTAAAGGTGGTGGGCGACAGACAGACATCGATGAACCTGCGGTACAAGACAGGAAGGAACCTCGACTATAATCCGCGCGAGATATTTGAGATAACCGCCCCGGCAAAAGCGGGTTTGCCGATGAGCAATATCTCCTCAAGGTATATCTTCGCCTGTGCGAATGATTTCCTCGTCTATCCGAACAACTACAATCACATCGTTTCATATTACCGTGACTCGTTCCAGCATGGCGGCATCTCGATGCATGAGATGCTTCTTCCGCTTGTATCGCTGGAACCGGTCTGATTTGCTATTTTTGCAGCATGAAGATTGTGGTCCCCGACAAGAGCCGGCTGCGTGATGCAGCCAGACACTTCCTGAAAGAGACGGCAGGCAACACCATATTTGCCATCTATGGCCGTATGGGTTCGGGCAAGACCACTTTAATAAGGGCAATATGCCGTGAAATGGGCGTCTCAGACACTGTCACCAGCCCTACCTTTACCCTCGTCAACGAGTACCTGCGTCCCGGCAGCAGTCCGGTATACCACTTCGACTTCTACAGGATAAAAAAGATCACAGAGGTACTTGACTTCGGCATAGAGGAGTATTTTTATTCAGGAGCGCCATGCTTCATGGAGTGGCCTGAGCTGATCGAGTCGCTTTTGCCTGAGGGCACCCTGCGCATATCAATTACAGTTGAGCCGGACGGCAGCAGGGTCATCGAGACTGTTTCCGGACCGCCGGAAGGCACTTTCTGATTTATGCCTTTCATCCTGCAATCTCTGCAATTAAAATCTTAAATTTGGTCTGCCGGGATCTTTTCCGGTAAACCTTTAAAACGAAGCCAGATGAATGAACCGGCCAGAAGCGCCTTCATGCCCCGCGAAGAGCAGATAGAGAGAGCCGTGGGCAGGAAGCAGATGTCGATTGGCATGCCTCATGACTACCGCGACGGGGAGAAGCGTATTGCACTTACTCCGGAGGCAGTTAAGATACTCACCGATGCGGGCCACGAGGTATTCATGGAGAGGGGTGCCGGCACGGAAGCCGGGTTTGCTGATGTTGACTACAGCAACAATGGCGCAGTTGTGAGTGACGTGCCGGAGACGGTCTTTGGATGTGACATCGTCATAAAGATAGCACCCTTCACCCAGCAGGAGGCATCACGGCTCAGGGGCGGTCAGACAGTGATCTCCTTCATGAACGCAGCGACCCTGGGTGAGGATACGCTCTCGGTGATGATGCGCAAACGGGTGACTGCCATGGCAAGTGAGATCATCAAGGACAGCGATGGCATGCTGCCGGTGATGGAGTCAATGAGCGAGATCAGCGGCATCACCTCGGTGCTTCTCGCATCGGAATACCTCAGTACCACATCGGGCGGAAAAGGGGTGATGCTGGGAGGAGTGACAGGGGTGACCCCGACAGAGGTGATAATAATCGGTGCCAACACAGCAGGGGAATATGCCGCACGTGCAGCCCTGGGACTGGGAGCCATCGTGAAGGTGTTTGACACATCGGTACACCGCCTGCGCAACTTCCAGAACCTGCTGGGGCAACGGCTCTATACATCAACCTTCCATCCGCAGGTGCTGCAGAAAGCCCTGAAATCGGCTGACGTGCTGATAGGCGCCCTTTCTACGGACATATTGATGCCATGGTTTTATGTAACGGAGGATATGGTGCAGGGGATGAAGCGCGGATCAGTGATTATCGATCTCAGTGTTGACACCGGGGGATGTGTCGAAACAGCCGAGCCAAGGGCGCTGAAGGATCCCATCTACGAGAAGCACGGAGTAATTCACTTTTCGGCCTGGAACCTGCCGTCGCGTGTACCCAAGACTGCATCCATCGCCCTCAGCAACGTCTTCAGACCGCTCATGCAGGACATCGCGGATGCGGGAGGTGTGACGCCCATGCTCAAGTTCAACAACGGACTTCGCAGCGGAGTCTACATATATAACGGCATTCTTACCAATGAAGTGCTGGGCCAGAAATTCGGCATACTCTCAAAGGATATCAACCTGCTCCTTGCCGCATTCTGATGCTATGTCACCAGGTCGCAGACCTTCAGGGATAGTAACATGCGGCACCTAAAGCCATGACAGCACGGCCTGTCTGCCCGACTGGCTGATGCGCGCAGTCCGTCCCAGGTATATTGCCCTGTTGTCCGGAATATGTCCTGCCGGAAAATTGAACAATACAGGGTAATCATAACCGCTTACAACATTCATCACCACCTCTTCAACAGTCTGGTTGAATACATGTTCACCCTCGGTGATCTCCTCCATCCCTCCCACTACCAGTGCAGACAGATTCTTCAGCAGACCGGCCATGCGCATTCCGACAAGCATCCGGTCGAGGTGGTAGAACTTCTCTCCTATCTCCTCTATGAAGAGAATTGCGCCTTCGGTATCAGGCTGTGCCGGGGTCCCGTTAAGGCTGTAAATGAGGGAGATATTGCCACCCGTTACCTTGCCTGAGACTTCGAATGATGCTTCGCTCTGCGCTATCCAGCTGACCGGCTCAGCCTTTCCTGTCAGGGCTTCGATTACGGTTTCATAGCAGCGCGGGGAGCACTTCGGGTTGGAGTAGTTAAGTGGCATCTCGGCATGCAGTGAGGCTATGCCGCATATGTTGCTGAGCCACATATGGAGCGAGGTGATGTCGCTGTACCCCACGTACCACTTTGGGTTCTTCTCAAGAGCAGAGAAATCAATACGCTCAACTATCCTGGTCATGCCATAACCGCCGCGCGAGCATAGCACCGCCTTCACGTCAGGGTCATCTGTAGCTCTCTGTATGTCAGACAGCCTCTCACTTTCGGTTCCGGCAAACGGTCCGCTGCGGGAGAAGGCATGCGCTCCCAGGGTGACGCGGAACCCTGACTCCCTCAGTTTTTGTGCCGCCATGTGTACAGTGTCAGCATCGATATGGCTGGCAGGGGTGATGATCTCTATGCGGTCGCCCTCCTTCAGGAACGGTGGTATGACAGGTGATTTCATGCTGGTACGTAATGGTGTCAGTACCAAAAATAGTCATTTCATGAGAGAAATCGTGCTGCGCTTTCAAAGAGTCTGCCAAAGGTGCGGTCCACGGCGCCGGCCTTATCCCCGGCAAGGACCGGGAAGGGCGATTCATGGGTGCACATGTATCCGGCATCCCAGGCCTCAAAGTCAGCACCCGACAGTGCCTCCCTGATTGCTCCGGCAGGGATGACTTTGTCTCCTTCGAGGGACACGGCACGAAGCCTTCCGTCCCACTTTCCAAAGGGTTCTCCGTGAATCGAATTAAGCCGCTGAAGGGAGGTCATTGCGTAGAAAGCTCTTCCTTCGGGTGTGTCGTTCATAAGGGAAGAGAAGGTGTCGCTTTTCCCTCTGCCTGAGCCGGAGGGCCACCCGAGGTAGAAGGAGAGAAGCATCTCGAAGGCCCTGCTGTCCATGATCAGTTTGGAGGTTCCGTTCATCATGCTGAAGGTGCTCCCTCCGCAGAAGAGCATCACCCGGCTGTCAGAAGGCAGCGGTGACGGGTCTGACAGCATCATCACCTGCGTGGCCAGGGCCCCGATAGAATAGGCAAAAATATCAACCGGTCCCCCTGCGGCAATCCCCGGCACGGATCCCGATTTCACAGAAGTTATGAAGGCCGACAGATCCCTTACTGTCTGGTAGCCTGATAGAACGAACCTCTGGGGTGAGACAGTCATACGGGTGCTCAGGGCTACATTGACGAAGGTGGTAAGACGGGTGTCCGGCAACAGCGAGGTACGTGCCGCAACCAGCGGAGTCATGATGTGCCTGTCAATCCATGTTTGCGGCGAGCGGTTCATGTGCCAGGCGTGCGGGAAAAGAACAACAGGCCTGCCTGTGCCTTCGGCCAGCGATGCTCCCCACTGGATGTACTTGTTCCAGCCTCTCTCATTCAGTCCGTGAAGAAGGATTATTGCTCCCCTGCCGCGACAATCTCCTGCGTGAACCGGAGTATGCCGTAACCGTGAGACATCAGCAGATGTCATGCCCGGCTGCCGTGTCCCGGAACCGGGTATGTTACTATTGCCGCCGTGAGGATTCGTCAGTTGCCCGTCACTCTTTCCTGAGAAAGCTGCCGGCCTCATAATGTAGTAACTGAACTCCCTGTTGCGCTCCTCAGCCTCGCGCGACCTGAAGAGAAAACGGAACATCTCCGAAACAGTATTCGCATCAGAAAAGGAGCATTCGACCGGTGAACGGAATCGTTCCCCGGTAAGGGTCACACCCGTGCCTGGAATCAGCCCTGCGGTCATCCCTCCCCTGAAGTGCCCGGCGAGCACTCTCTCTGTCTCCGTATAGCCCATCGCTCCGATTTTCCGGCAAACAAAAGAGATTGTAACGGTGTTGCAAAAAAATAGGTTTTCGCTGCCACCCTGCGGGCCGGAATTCCTCCCACAGGGGTGAAAAATTCGCCAGTGGGGTGAAATTGCAGCGCTCTTTCAGACCAAAAAACAGCAGGTCGGTAAAAGTGTTACTTTTGCATAAGGTGTTAATGCAATGAATATCGACTTCAGCAAAAAGCTTCCGGCATATATGACCGAAAAGGGGAATATCGTTACCACGATACTCTTCACTGCCGGTTTTGCATTGCTGTTCCTCAACCTCTACACCCCATTTGGCGTCGGAACCTGGTTCGAGGTTTCAAAACCCACCCTGTTGCTGTACGCCAGCGGTGTGATCCTGGCCGGGGTACTTGTGGTAGCCATAAGCCGTATCATAATGTATCATCTCGTGAAACGGGGAGGCATCCTCCGTATCTGGCACTACCTTGTCTGGGTGGCGGCTGAGATACTGGCCATGGCACTCTTCTTTACCCTTTTCGAGGTAGTGATCCTCAATGACAAGCGTCCCTTTACCGAACTTCTTGCAAGGTCAGTACAGAATACCTCTCTCACCCTTCTGCTGCCATACACCTTCCTGTGGCTGTTATTCTCATGGCGCGACAGCAAAGCGAAGCTCTCAGTGATAATGGAACAGCCCGAAGCTGCCGGTCAGCACCCGATGATACACTTCAGGGACGAGAAGGGGGTGCTCAGGATGTCACTGAAGCACTCAGATGTCCTGACACTGCAGGGCAGTGACAACTACGTCACTGTCTGCTACCAGAGTCCGGATAAACTCAGCCGGTTCATGCTCCGCAACACCCTCAGGGCCATGGAGGAGGAGCTTAAGGAAGCTGCAATCATACGATGCCACAGGTCATGGCTGGTCAATATTGAGAAAGTCAAGCTGATACGCAGGGAGAAGGAAGGGCTTCTGCTGGAGCTTGACAGCATCCCTCCGTCAGAGGTCCCGGTGTCACGCACATACATGCACGAGGTGCTTGCAGCCTTCGGGCATGTTGAATAGCAAGCCTCCGAACGCTTTTTGAAAATCATTATCTTTGCCGGGTTATAAATCAGCAATCGACATTCACAGATGAAGAAGTTCAAGCGCCATCTCATTACTTCAGCCCTTCCTTATGCCAACGGGCCTATTCACATAGGACACCTTGCAGGGGTTTACGTGCCCTCTGACATCTATACCCGATATCTCAGGATGCGCGGCGAGGACGTCATCTCCATCTGCGGATCCGACGAGCACGGCGTTCCCATCACCCTCAAGGCACGCAAGGAGGGAATCACCCCGCAGGAGGTGGTTGACCGCTACCATGAGCTGAACAAGAAGGCCTTCGCCGACTTCGGCATCTCCTTTGACATCTACTCGCGCACCTCGAATAAGATACATTACGAGACCGCCTCGAAGTTCTTCCGCAAACTCTATGACCAGGGCGAATTCATCGAGAAAACCGCAAGCCAGTATTATGATGAAGAGGCAGGATGTTTCCTCGCTGACCGTTATATCACAGGCACATGCCCTCACTGCGCGAACGAAAATGCATACGGCGACCAGTGCGAAAAATGCGGCACATCACTCAGTGCCACCGATCTTATCAATCCGCGTTCAACAATCAGCGGCAGCGCCCCGGTGATGCGTGAAACACTGCACTGGTACCTGCCTCTCGACAAATATGAGCCATGGATCAGGAAATGGATACTCGAGGATCACACAGAGTGGAAGACAAACGTCTACGGACAGTGCAAATCGTGGCTCGATCAGGGTCTGCAGCCCAGGGCCGTAAGCCGTGATCTCGACTGGGGTGTACCGGTACCTGTTGAAGGAGCGGAAGGCAAGGTGCTCTATGTCTGGTTTGACGCGCCTATAGGATACATATCCGCCACCAGGGAACTGACACCCGACTGGGAGAAATACTGGAAGGATCCCGGGACAAGGATGATACATTTCATCGGTAAGGATAATATCGTTTTTCACTGCATCATATTCCCGGCAATGCTGAAAGCCGAGGGAAGCTATATCCTTCCGGACAACGTGCCGGCCAACGAATTCCTCAACCTGGAAAACGACAAGATCTCCACTTCGAGAAACTGGGCAGTCTGGCTTCACGAGTACCTCGAGGATTTCCCCGGCAAGCAGGATTCGCTTCGCTATGCGTTATGCGCCAGCGCTCCGGAGACGAAGGACAACGACTTCACCTGGAAGGATTTCCAGGCCCGCAATAACAACGAACTGGTTGCAATACTCGGCAACTTCATCAACCGCACCCTGGTGCTGACCGCTAACTACTACAAGGGTGTTGTCCCCACACCGGGTGTCATGACTGATTATGACAACGATACTGTGAAGTCGATTATGACCTGCCGTGAAAACGTGGAGAGCAACCTGGAAGCCTTCCGCTTCAGGCAGGCGCTGGCCGAGGCCATGAACCTGGCCCGTCTGGGCAACAAGTACCTGGCAGACACCGAGCCCTGGAAAGTGGTTAAGACTGATTCCGGGCGGGTTAAGACGATTATGTATGTCTCCCTGCAGATCACTGCCAACCTGGCAATACTGCTCGAGCCCTTCCTTCCCTTCTCGATGGATAAGCTGAGGGGATGGCTGGGAATTGAAGGACTTAAGTGGGAAGCGGCAGGCAGGTCAGACCTGCTGGTGCCGGGCCATACTGTTTCCTCCGGTGAGCTGATGTTCACCAAGGTTGAGGATGCAGAGATCGAAAGACAGGTAAGAAAGCTGCTCGATACCAAAAAGGCCAACGAGGCAGCAGTTGCACCTGCCATCCCTCAGAAGGATGATGTAAGTTTTGAGGATTTTACCAGGATGGATATCCGTACCGCAACCATCCTCGAGGCGGAGAAGGTGGCAAAGACTACCAAGCTGATAAAGCTGAAGGTGGATACAGGTATTGATGTCCGTACTATTGTCTCAGGAATTGCCGAACACTTCACCGCAGAGGAGCTGCCCGGGAAGAGCATCTCGGTGATTGTCAACCTGGCTCCGCGCACCATAAAGGGTATAGAGTCGAAGGGGATGGTATTGCTGGCTGAAGATGAGAACGGCAAGCTTGTCTTTGTCACCCCGGAGCAGAAAATCAGGAACGGAAGTCCTGTCAAGTAGGTCTGGGAGAATTGCGAGTTGCGAGTTGCGATTTGCGATTTGGGATTTCTTAGTGATTGGATGTCTGGGTTATACAATTCTTTGTGCGCCACGAGCAATATCCAGTGAATGACAATTCCCTTAAATTATTGCGTGATTTTCCCCCTTGCAGGCATTTCTCGCCGGAACAAAAATGTGTGCGGCGGAATCTGAAGTCCCGGCATATTCGCAAATCGCAACTCGCACTACCTACGAGCATCTTATGCCCATCTGATACCTTTTCTGAAGTCCCTCTGAATTCGCAATTCGCAAATC
>JAVEZX010000042.1:11223-20116 GCA_034002785.1 Bacteroidales bacterium | reverse complement strand
ACCCCGGGGCACGTCGACTTCTCTTACGAGGTATCACGCTCTATCGCAGCCTGCGAGGGGGCACTGCTTGTAGTTGATGCCACCCAGGGGATCCAGGCACAGACAATCTCGAACCTGTACATGGCAATTGAACACGGCCTTGAGATCATCCCCGTGCTGAACAAGATGGACTCAATCAGCGCCATGCCTGAGGAGGTGAAGGACCAGATAGTTGACCTCATCGGTTGCAGGCGCGAGGAGATAATCGAAGCCAGCGCCCGCACCGGTATGGGTATAGACCGTATCATGGAGGAGATCATCCACCGGATTCCCGCCCCCAAGGGAGATCCGGACGCACCGCTACAGGCGCTTATATTCGACTCTGTGTTCAATTCCTTCAGGGGCATCATAGCCTATTTCAAGATAGCAAACGGCACCATCCGCACCCATGACATGGTCAAATTTGTCAATACGGCCAGCGAATACGATGCTGATGAGATAGGGGTTCTGAAGATTAAACGTGAGCCGCGGAATGTTCTCAGCGCGGGAGACGTCGGATATATTATCTCCGGGATCAAGATCTCCGCAGAGGTGAAGGTGGGAGACACAATCACACATGTGGCCCGGCCTTGCGATAAGGCTATTTCCGGCTTCGCCGATGTCAAGCCGATGGTCTTTGCCGGTATCTACCCTGTTGATGCCGATGACTACGAGGATCTCCGCGCCTCAATTGAGAAACTGCAGCTCAACGATGCGTCACTGACCTTCGTTCCGGAGTCGTCTGCCGCTCTTGGCTTCGGCTTCCGCTGCGGCTTTCTCGGGCTGCTGCACATGGAGATCATACAGGAGCGGCTCGACAGGGAGTTTGACATGGATGTAATCACCACCGTTCCAAACGTATCATTCAGGGTGCTTACAACAAAGGGTGAGTTGATTGAAGTTCACAACCCTTCCGGAATGCCCCCCTCCACGACAATCGAGGAGATAGAGGAACCCTATATCCACGCCCAGGTGATTTCCAAGTCCGAGTACCTTGGCCCCATCCTTAAGCTCTGCATTGACAAGCGCGGGATAATGAAGAACCAGGTTTACCTTACCAGTGACCGCGTGGAGGTGACCTTTGACATGCCGCTGGCAGAGATTGTATTTGACTTTTATGACAAGCTGAAGAGCATCTCGAAGGGATATGCCTCGTTCGACTATCACATCACCGGATACAAGAAGGCTGACCTCGTCAGGCTTGACATACTTCTCAACGGAGAGATGGTTGATGCCCTCTCAACGTTGATTCACAGGGGACACGCCTATGACTTCGGCCGCAGGATGTGCGAGAAGCTTCGCGAACTGATACCGAGACAGCAGTTTGATATTGCCATACAGGCAGCGATAGGCGCCAAGATCATTGCCCGTGAGACAATCAAGGCCGTCCGTAAGGATGTTACGGCCAAGTGCTACGGAGGTGACATAACCAGGAAGAGAAAACTCCTTGAGAAGCAGAAGAAAGGCAAGAAGAGAATGCGCCAGATAGGCAACGTTGAGGTACCTCAGCAGGCATTCCTGGCTGTGCTCAAGCTCGACTGACGTTAAAAAAATAACGGCAGGTATTGCAAATAAGGAATTTATACTAACTTAGCGCTTCGTTGGGCTTTGACGGGAAGAATAACACACTGTTCGAAAGACCCTGAAACTAACCTAGACTCATACCCCGCGCAGAGAAATCTGAGCGGGGTATTTATCTTCAGCAGAGTAGCTTATAGCCCTTTCCGTGAATATTCAGGATCTCCACGCTCTCATCTTTACTGAGGTATTTACGGAGCTTGGTTATATAGACATCCATGCTGCGTGCATTGAAGTAGTTGTCGTCAATCCAGATCGATTTCAGCGCGAAATTGCGCTCAAGCACCTCGTTCCGGTGCCGGCACAGCAGTTCAAGGAGTTCCGACTCCTTGGTGGTCAGTTTGCGCGTCTGATCCTGGTAAACCAGCAGCTGTTTCGTCACGTCAAAGGTGAACTTGCCTATTGTGTAGACCTCTGCCCTGGCATCCTGGGGACGTGCGGAGGTGCGTCTCAGGATAGCCTCGATGCGGTAGATCAGCTCCTCCATGGAGAAGGGTTTCGTCAGGTAATCATCGGCTCCCGATTTGAAGCCTTCTATCACATCCTGTTTCAGGTTCTTCGCCGTAAGGAAAATTATGGGAATATTGGAGTCGATTTCCCTGATTCCTTTCGCAAGGGCGAAGCCGTCAAGCTCCGGCATCATCACATCCAGCAGGCAAATGTTAAATTTCTCCTTCCGGAATACCTTCATCGCCTGTGCGCCGTCAGTGATCAGGGTGGTCTCAAACTCCCTGGCATTGAGATAGTTCTTCAGTAGTTGCCCAAGATTGGGATCGTCTTCTGCAAGCAGGATGTTTACCTTCTTCATTTTGGCTGTTCTTTTGGGAGATGAATTATTATTCTTGTTCCTTTGCCGGCCTGGCTTTCCATCTTGATGGTCCCGAAATGCTCATCCACTATCTTTTTGACGTAACTGAGGCCGAGCCCGAATCCCTTTATGTTGTGGGTGTTGCCGGCGGGAACGCGATAGAATTTTTCAAAGATCCGTTTCAGATGCTCTCGCGGTATTCCGATACCGTTGTCTGAGACTGTAATGACGATACCCCTGTGCCATGATGCCGTTGTCACCGTTATCTCCGGTGTGGCTACTGTATATTTCAGGGCGTTGTCTATCAGGTTGAGGAGGACGTTGAAAAAGTTGGCCTCATCAATTGTAACTATTGGGTCTGAAGCGTCAAGGAAGGTTGAGATTGTTCCTCCCCGGCCGTTGACCTGAAGTTTGAAAGCATCCACTGCCCTCAGTATGATTGCGTGCAGGTCAGCCTGGTGCTTGTCAAGTTCCATCCTGGACTGTTCAAAAATTGCTGTCTGCAGAACCCTCTCAACCAGCACTTTCAGCCTGTTGCTCTCCTCGCTGATCACTACAGCCAGTCCTTCCGTGTTGCGGGAGGCCTCCGGAATGGTTTTGTCACCCAGCATCTGGGAAGCCAGCGAGATTGTGGCGATTGGTGTCTTCAGCTCGTGGGTCATATTGTTGATAAAGTCATTCCTGATCTCCGACAGCCTCTTCTGCCTGAAGATCACGATGAAGGTACCGGTGGCAAGGATAATAAGCAGCAGAACTATCAGCATCGAAGAGATCGCCATGAAGGCTATCTGGTTGAACTTGTACTCTTCTTCCTTCGGGAAGTAGATTGTGAGGATATTGTTTCCAGGTACCGGGTCGTTGGGAAAGAGCTGGCGCAGGTACTTGTTTGCATCATAACTTTCACTGTATTCGGGTGTACGGAAGATTATTTCGCCGTAGGCACCTCGGACGGCGCATTCATAATCGAGATGGATCCCGACTGCATCGAGTGATTCCCTGATGTAGCTGTTGATTTCCTCAGCTGTGAAGCGGTCACGCAGTGGAGGGGTCTCATGAAGGATGCGGCTCACAATGTTCTCGATGGAGACGATTTTGCTGGTCATCCGTGTTGTGGCGCCTGCCGAGAGAATCTGTCCCTCAGGATCGGTGTCACCTGGAAATGATTCCGGGCCGGCAGTGGCAGAGTCAAGCAGGTAGGTATATCCTGCCCTGCTTATAATGACTGACCTTACGTCCGGATCGAAACCGTATTTTTCAAGGAGCCTGGACTCTGCAGACTGCTGTCCGAATATGTCTTCAGGCTCTTCATCTCCTGTTGCCTGGGGCTGGGGATCGATCTCACCGATTATGCGCTTATAGGTTTCAGCCTTTTCGAGATCTGAAACCACCTCCTTGAGGGCCTCGTTCACCCCGAACCTGAACTGCTGGTCTTCGGCGCCCACCACATTGCTGATCCACCTGAACTGGATGATAACCAGGGCGGAGATGGCCAGTAAGAAAAAAACAGCCAGGAGGACTATATAGGAGCGCTTCATATCTGAACAAAAATAATCTCTTAAAGCCTTAATAAACAGACTTAACGTATTTTAACAGGTCGGCAGCAAGGTAATGAACGCAAAATATTAAATAAATGTTAAAAATCAACATATTAACATATCCTTAAGATAGAGGTCCGGAAATATTTCTGATATTTGCATCAGTTATGGCACGATAATTGTTATAACATTAAAGGAGTTTTTTTCATAGGTTAGGTTAGTTTTAGGGTTAACACTGAAGAGGAGGCGAGAAATTGTCTCCTCTTTCTTTTTCTACTGGGCCAGCAGAGCGATGTTCCTGTCGGTGGTTTCCCTGCTGTCAAGGATGAACACAGCGGTAATTTCCGGGATGATTCTGAGGGATGCTGCAAATTGTTCTGCAGTTTTTACATCATCCTGTTGTGCCGGCACCAGGAGGTAATCAATGTTTTTCAGTTTTTTCAGGAATACGCTCCCTCCGCTTCTGTTTGAGACGAGGGCAAAAGCCCTGTTTTCCGGCGAGAAGCGGGAAAAATTACGGGTACCGGTAGCTGTTTCAATGATTATGTCTTCCGGGCACTTGCGCAGGTCTGTTCCCAGGTGCCTGTTGATCATCACCGAGAGCCGGTAGTCGGGCTCGGCTGACACCACACCGAGGAAAAAGAAGGTTTTTGGTGCCGCGCTCTCAATAGTGTGCCTTGTGATTTTCCTCTCCCTGCTCATTTCTTCATTATCCCGAGCTTGTTGAGGGCTGCCATCGACGCTTCCTGCTCTGCTTCCTTCTTCGTAGCGCCTTCGCCCTGCGAGATAACCTCATTGTTTATCTCGAGTGTGACGGTGAAGAGTGGGTGGCCGTTGGTGCCGGATGGCTTCTCCCGGGATGTGAAGTTAAGCTTTTGTTTGTTTTTCTGGCAATATTCCAGGATGAGGCTTTTATAGTCCGTCTCGGCTGCAAGCACCACGTTAAGGTCGAGGTGTTTTTTCAGCACCCGTTCAATCATGAATTTCCGTGTGCGGTTATAGCCTGTATCAATGAAAAGTGCACCTGCGAGAGCTTCAACCGCATTGCCGTATAGATTGCGGGGAGAGTCGGAGGGAGCCAGGTTGGAGATAATCAGCCGGTCGAGGCCCATGGAGAGGCCAAGCTGGTTGAGGGTCTCACGGTTGACGATACGGGCCCTGGTTTTTGTGAGGAACCCTTCCGTGGCCTCGGGGTATAGCCTGAAGAGATAATCAGACAGTATGCTGTCAATGATTGCGTCACCCAGGTATTCGAGCCGCTCGTTATTTATTTTTATGCCGTCGGGAAGGGTGTAGGTGGCGGAACGGTGTATGAAGGCCATTTCATATAACCGCAGCTTAACGGGACGAAAGCCGAGCAGTTTTTTCAGTCCTGACCGGAATTCGCTCCTGTCGTGAATGAGCGTGTTGTTTTTCTTCCTGTGAAGCAGGAACACTATTCTTCGAATTTCCTGACCAGAATAGATGCGTTGTGTCCGCCAAAGCCAAAGTTGTTGCTAAGAGCCACCTTCACCGGTCTCTTCTGGGCCTTGTTCAGCGTAAGGTTCAGGTTCTGGTCAATTGCCGGATCAGGATTCCTGAAGTTGATTGTCGGGGGGACGGTATCATGCACCACTGCCATGATTGTGGCGATGGCTTCCACGGCACCGGCGGCGCCGAGGAGATGGCCGGTCATCGATTTTGTTGCGCTGATATTGAGTTTATAAGCATGCTCACCGAAAACGTTGAGAATGGCTTTTATCTCTGCGATGTCACCCAGCGGGGTGGCTGTACCGTGGACGTTGATATAATCAAGGTCCGAGGGTTTCAGGCCGGCCTCTTCGATGGCCTGCTTCATGACGTTGACGGCTCCCATGCCGTCAGGGTGAGGAGCGGTGATGTGATATGCGTCGGCAGTGAGGCCGGAGCCTATCACCTCGGCATAGATCCTTGCACCCCTGGCCTTTGCATGACCCAGCTCCTCAAGAATGAGTGCGCCGGCACCTTCGCCTATGACGAAACCGTCCCGGGTGACGTCAAAGGGGCGGGAGGCAGTTGAGTACTCCTCGTTGTTTGTTGACATGGCCTGCATGGCGTTGAAGCCACCGATGCCTGCCGGACTGATTGACGCTTCCGATCCTCCTGCGATGAAGACGTCGGCTTTTCCGAGAATGATGTAGTAGTAGGCGTCAATAAGTGCATTTGTAGAGGATGCACATGCTGACACCGTTGCAAAGTTGGGGCCCCGGAAGCCGTACTTGATCGAAAGCATACCGGCGGCGATGTCACTTATCATCTTGGGAATGAAAAAAGGGCTGAAACGCGGTGTACCGTCACCCATTACAAACCCTTTTACTTCTTCCATGAAAGTTTCTATGCCGCCAATTCCTGAGGCCCAGATTACACCGCAACGGTCCTTGTCTGTTGCCTCGGGATCAAGACCTGCATTTCTGACTGCTTCGTCGGCTGCAATATGGGCATACTGTGCGTAGCGGTCCATTTTGCGCGACTCCTTCCTGTCAAAATACTGAGCAGGATCATAGTTCTTGATCTCACAGGCAAACTTCGTCTTGAACTTGGTGGTATCAAAGTGGGTTATCAAGCCGGCACCACTGACACCGTCAACAAGACCGCTCCAGTACTCCTGCAGATTGTTGCCGATGGGGGTCAGAACCCCCATCCCGGTAACTACTACACGCCTCATCTCGGGGTTATCAGAGATAACTACTTGGCGTTCTCCTCGATATACTTAATGGCTTCGCCTACTGTGCTAATGCTTTCTGCCTGGTCATCAGGAATTCCAATGTTGAATTCCTTTTCGAATTCCATGATCAGCTCGACAGTGTCAAGAGAGTCTGCGCCAAGGTCATTAGTGAAATGTGCTTCGGGAGTAACCTCTGCCTCATCAACGCCAAGCTTCTCAACGATGATCTTCTTTACTCTTGTAGAAATGTCAGACATACTAATCAGTTTTACGTTAATACTCGTTTTTAAAACTTTGCAAAGAAATATATTTGTACCATATTTTTCAAGCAATTTACCGGAAATTTATATGACTGCATGCATAATGTTAAGAAATACAGCATTTTAATGTCATTATTCAGTTGCCGGTGGCTGGCATCAAAATAGACTCTAAGTAGCAGAAGATGAAGCACATATCCATACTTGCCTCCGGAAACGGAACCAACGCTGAAAACATCATCCGGTACTTTTCGAACGATAAAAATGCGAAAGTGACGCTTGTTTTGTCGAACAGGCCTCAGGCTAAGGTTTTGGAAAGGGCAGCGGCCCTGGGGGTGGATGCATTTTTTTTCGACCGTACTCAATTTTACGGGACCGGGGAGGTGCTTATGATGCTTCGTCGCAGGGAGACTGACCTGGTGGTTCTGGCGGGGTTTCTGTGGCTGGTTCCCGGGGATGTGATTGAGGCGTTCCGGGGCCGGATTGTAAATATTCATCCTGCCCTGTTACCGGGTTTTGGAGGAAAGGGGATGTACGGAGACAGGGTCCACCGTGCAGTACTTGATGCCGGATGTGCCGAGAGCGGCATAACCATTCATTACGTGAATGAGCTATATGATTCCGGTGACATAATCTTCCAGGCACGGTGCCAGGTTTTACCGGGTGATGATGCTGACAGTCTGGCATCACGGGTACATGCACTTGAATATGAACACTATCCCAGGGTCATTCGGGAGTTGGTCGGGAAAGAGGCAATAGGCAATAGCCAATAGGCAATAGTGTTGACAATATATTTGGTAACTGCATGATTAGCAGTATTTCTCACTACTGCCTACTGCCTATTGCCTTTAATATTTGATTGTTGACAACAAATTGATATACCCCTCTGCCACCTTGTTGAACTGCTCCATGGCTTCCGGTGCGACGGGATTGACCGGGGGAGCCTCCACACGCAGCGGGTCAATGGGCGAACCGTTCCGGTAGAATCTGAAATCGAGGTGAGGCCCTGTTGAGAGGCCTGAGCTCCCCACATAGCCGATAACCTGTCCCTGTTTCACATATACTCCCGGAGCAATACCCGGGCCGTACCGTGACAGATGAAGGTACGCCGTGGAATAGACGCTGTTGTGCGTAATACGGACCATCCTGCCGGCACCGCCCTCATATGCGGTACTGGTAACCCTGCCGTCGCCTATTGCCAGTACCGGTGTACCGATCGGGGCAGCATAGTCAATACCGTGATGCGGCCTCACAATCTTAAGGATGGGATGCATGCGGCCTCCTGAGAAGCGTGAGCTGATACGTGAGTAGCGCAACGGCGCCTTCAGAAAAGCCTTGCGAAGACTGGCGCCTGTGGTGTCAAAGAATGCCATTACACTGTCCTGGATGTAGGGTATTGCGAAGATCGTGCTTCCGGCATGCTCGAACTGAGCTGCATGTATCCTGCGGATCCCCACTGACTCCTCGCCGATGAACTCTTCCTCATAGATAACCTTGAACTTGTCTCCCTTCTGCAGGCCGAAAAAGTCTATCGTCCATGCATAGATCTCCGACAGCTCGGCAGAGAGGTTCGGATTGAGATTGTTCTCCTTTGCTGCCTCCCAGAGTGAGGTCGTTATGGTTCCGGAGGAGTACCGGAGTGTCCGGATAATCTCCGCATCATGCCTGTAGATGGCAAGAGTATCTTTCAGCGAAAAGAGGTAAGAGACCCTGGGGTCGTGGTTGTATATGAAGTAATCAGGTCTGCTCAGGGTATCCCTGGTCATAAACACCGAGTAGGTGCTGCCTGTCCGGACCCTGCGGGGATCAAATGTCTCCCTGTTGTCCGTGAGAAGCTTCTCTATGTCATTCCAGTCTACTCCGTGAGCCGACAGGATCGATGAGATGAACTGGTTCCTCTTCACCTTGCCGGTTACAATATTATATGAATCGAGCGGTATGCCGAAGAGGGTATTATTGTCAGCCGTCAGGGGAGTTTCGGCAGCAGAATCAGCAGGTGTTGCCTGAGAGTCGG
>JAVEZX010000042.1:5683-11123 GCA_034002785.1 Bacteroidales bacterium | reverse complement strand
ACTCCTTTACTCTCAGCGGCTCCGCTGCGTATGCAGGATGCAGTAATCAGCATCACGGCAGCAAAGAGGGTTATCAGGGACTGCAGTATCCTCATAAGACTATATTGACTATCCGGTTTGGAACAACTATAACTTTTGGTGTTGCATCGCCTATCCATTTCTGCGCCCTCTCGTCCTCCAGGACTATACGGGTAACCTCTTCTCGCGACAGGTCAACCGGGAGCTCAATCTTAAATCTCATCTTGCCGTTGACAGATACCGGGCACTCGAAGAGATCCTCCTTCAGATACTTTTCGTCGGCGACGGGCCAGGGTTCGTATGCCAGGGTGCTGTCGTGTCCGGTCAGCTGCCAGAGCTCCTCGCCCAGGTGGGGTGCAAACGGTGAGAGCAGTTTAACAAAGGTAGAAGCAGTCTCGCGGGTTATCTTCTCCTTCTTCATGGCTACATTCAGGAAGATCATCATCGCCGAGATGGCTGTGTTGAAACGAAGACCCTCGATATCCTCAGTCACCTTCCTTATTGTCTTGTGCAGGGTCCTGATCACCTCGGTATCCTCCTCGCCGGCGGTAATGTTTTCACTGTTGGCCACCAGGCGATAGGCTCTTGCCAGGAAGTTATGAGGCCCTTTAATCCCTTTCTCATCCCATGGCTTCGTTGCCTCGAGCGGGCCGAGGAACATCTCGAAGAGCCTGAGGGTGTCAGCACCGTAGCTCTTCACCACGTCGTCGGGATTGATAACATTCTTTAGGCTCTTTGACATTTTTGCCACTATCTGGCGGACCTCTTCACCGGTATCGGTGATATAGAACCGGCCATCCTTTTCAGTTACCTGGTCCGAGGCCACCTTGGCGCCTGTGGCTGTCTCATAGGCAAACGCCAGTATCATTCCCTGGTTGAAGAGCTTTGAGAACGGCTCGTCGGTTGAGACAACACCGAGGTCAAACAGAACCTTATGCCAGAAGCGTGCATAGAGCAGGTGCAGTACGGCATGCTCGGCTCCTCCGATGTAGAGATCAACCGGCATCCAGTAGCGCTCTTTCTCAGGGTCAAAAATGGCTTTGTCGTTTGTCGGATCAATGAATCGCAGGTAGTACCAGCATGATCCTGCCCATTGCGGCATAGTGTTGGTCTCGCGCTTGCCGCGACGTCCGTTTTTGTCAGTCACATACAGCCAGTCGGTGGCGTTGGAGAGGGGCGACTCTCCGCTGACGCCGGGCTCATACACCTCGAGCTCCGGGAGGGTGAGCGGCAGGTCCTTTTCGTCGAGCAGGGTGATTGTGCCGTCTTCCCAGTGAATGACGGGGAAGGGTTCTCCCCAGTAACGCTGGCGGCTGAAGAGCCAGTCGCGCAGCTTGTAGTTGACACGGTGCATCCCGATGTTCCGGCTCTCAATCCACCTGGTAATGGTGGCAATCCCCTCATCGACATTCAGTCCGTCAAGGGTGATATTCAGCTCCTGGTTCGAGGAGTTGATATAACGGCCGTCGCCGCTCCAGCACTCGTCGCCGGCAATAATACGTTCCTTCTGTCCGGCATCTTCGACGTCGGGAGAAAGGATGCAGGTGATCTCCAGGCCGAATTTCTTCGCAAACTCAAAGTCGCGCTCATCATGTGCCGGTACGGCCATGATAGCACCTGTTCCGTATCCCATCAGGACGTAGTCGGCCACCCAGACGGGTATCTTCTTGTTGTTGACCGGGTTGATGGCATAAGTGCCTGTGAAGACACCTGTCTTATCCTTTGCAAGGTCAGTGCGGTCAAGGTCTGACTTGAGTGATGCGGCCCTGAGATACTCCTCAACCTTATCTTTCTGTTCCGGGGCAGTCAGCTCATTTACAAGCGGATTCTCAGGGGAGAGCACCATGTAAGTCGCTCCGAAGAGTGTATCCGGACGGGTGGTATAAACGGTAATCTTAAGGTTGTTGTCTTTCACCTGAAAATCGACTTCGGCGCCGGTTGATCGGCCTATCCAGTTGCGCTGCATCTCCTTTATTCCTTCAGGCCAGTCGAGGTTTTCGAGGCCGCTGAGAAGCCGTTCGGCATAATATGGTATGCGGAGCATCCACTGCTTGAGGTTTCTGCGCACTACCTTCTGACCGCATTTCTCGTGGGAGCCGTCAGTCAGCACCTCCTCGTTGGCACATACGATACGGCAGGAGGGACAGTACCATATCTGAGCGTCATCGTAGTAGGCAAGCCTTTTCGAGTCGATATATTTCTTCCTTGCTTCGTCTCCGGCCTTGAGAACGTCGGGCGGTATGGGGAGTTCGTTTATATCGCGACCGCGGTCAGTCTGGTGGTCATACCAGGTATTATAGAGCCTGATGAAGATCCACTGCGTCCATTTGTAGTAGGAGGGGTCTGTTGTATTGATCTCGCGGTCCCAGTCGTAGCTAAGGCCCAGTTCCTTTATCTGGCGACGGAAGGTATCGCAGTTTTTGTTTGTTGTGATTGCGGGATGGGTTCCGGTCTGGATGGCGTACTGTTCTGCGGGGAGTCCGAAGGCATCCCATCCCATGGGGTGAAGAACGTTGAACCCCTTCATTCGCTTGTACCGGGAGACGATGTCAGTTGCTGTGTAGCCCTCGGGATGGCCCACATGAAGGCCGGCACCTGATGGGTAGGGGTACATGTCGAGGATATAGCATTTGTTTGGATTGGTAAGATCATCAGAGGTCTTGAAGGTTTTATTCCTCTCCCAGTACTCCTGCCATTTTTTTTCTATCTCCGAAAAATTGTACTCCTTCATAATGCCTGATTGGTTTGCGCTTATGGGGTGCGAAATTAGGAAAACTTTGGCAGAAAACTTGCCCGCCGTGGGATGTACAGTTGATAATTGCGGCAGATGTTTTGAAAATCGGCTTTGGCAGTGTACTTTTGCACCCTGACCGGTCCCGTAGTTCAATGGATAGAATGACAGATTCCGGTTCTGTTGGTTGGGCGTTCGAGTCGCCCCGGGATCACACGGCAGCGGCGCCCTTCATTGGACGTCGCTGCTCATTTTATATAAGGATGTATTATAACAGTAGCGGCAGGTCTCAGACCTGCCGCTACTGAATATGTGACCAGATATCAGGATATCTAGTATATCGGTGTAATCATGTCGACGTTTGTATTTGCGTACAATATTTTCAGCGCGCTGGCGCGTCGCAGCGCCTGCTTCACAACGGTGACTACGCCCAACCAGGTGTCACGGTCGATCTTGAGCACTACCAGCATCTTGGTCTTGTCAGCCTCGTTGAGCTGTTCGCGCTCCTGCGCGATAAAGTCCTGAATATCATCAAGCTCCTTGAATGTATCATTGAGCTGAATCTTTGGTTCTTCGCCGTAGAGCGACTGCAGAGCCTCAAGGGGTTCACCGATATAGATGAAGCTGGCGAGAGATTTCTTTTCAAGCACTTTTCCTTCCGTGGCTTCCGGAATGCGGACGGTGACCATCACATCGGTCTCGCGCATTGTGGTAACGGCCATGAAAAAGAAGAGTATCATGAAGACAATGTCAGGCAGCGAAGAGGTATTCAGTGCCTTGACTGATTTTCCTCCTGTTTTGATGAACTTTGCCATTACTGGTCTCCTCCTATTCTTTTGGGTTCGGCTTCTGAGATAGGCACCTTGAAGAAGTCGTCCACGGCTCCCTTGCGGTCCTCGTCGAGCTTTTCATAAGGCATACCGAATTCCTGTCTTGCAAGATTGTCACGTAGTTGCGCCCTCGCTGCTATCAGCTCGTTCTGCACTGCGATATAGACGCCGTATTTTGTGCCTATGTCGTTTTGCAGTGAGATGACTGCCTTGGAGACTGCCACATTACCCAGGAAGGGGATGTTTTCAACCTCTTTCTCGGGTTTGTTTGGCTCGTCATTTGCATTGAGGATGAAATCGTGTGCAATCTCCCTGAGCTGGCTGAACTCGGTGAGTTGCCCCTCAACCAGCAGCAGGTTATCCTTGTTAACCTTCACCTCGAGGATGTTTCTGTCATTGATCTTATTGACATCCTGCGGGACGTTTGGATCGGGGATAGCGGGCAACTGACGCATCAGTCCCGTGTCAGAGTCCATCGTGGTGGCGGCCAGGAAGAAAATAAGAAGGAGGAATGCAATGTCAGCCATTGAGCCTGCATTTATTTCCGGTGTTGACCTTCTTGCCATTTGGTGAATATTTATCTCCGCCGCAGGGCGGACGTTCAATTATTTTTTGAAATACTTTGATACAACTGAGTAGATGATCGTCAGGAACGCACCGGCAAGGAGGAAATATGCCACATAAAGGCCTATATCAGTCCAGAACAGAGTGGTCGGGACGTTATCCGATCCCTTGTAATGAGGCAGGTCCAGCACCGTATTGTCAGCCAGCAGGGCTGCTATGCCGATCAGTACGGCAACGACTCCCAGCGCGATGAGCACGCCCTTCAGGCCCTTGGGATTCTGAACATAGCTTCGCAGTGCGAAGAAGAGAAGCGTAAGAACAGTGACCCCGAGCAAGATATATGCAAATACGATGAAAGAGTTGGTCACTTTGGGTTCTTCGTACCGTGTGCCTTCAGTGCCTGGTACTACCCCGCCTACATAGAAGAGTATGGCGAAGATCACTGTCAGGCCCATCAGGACCCACAGCAGGATCGATGATAGCTTTGTGATTCTTTCTGACATGGCTGGTTATTTTTGATTGTATTTGGCCAGCATATCAATGAGTGTAATAGATGAATCTTCCATCTGGTTTGATATGCCATCAATCTTTGACAGCAGGTAGTTGTAGAACACCTGTAGGATGATAGCCACAATAAGTCCGAATACTGTGGTGATAAGAGCGATCTTGATACCACCTGCAACGATTGTAGCTGATACTGTTCCTGCCTGCTCAATTGCATCGAACGCAGCGATCATGCCGATAACCGTTCCGAGGAACCCGAGCATCGGGGCGATGGCAATAAAGAGGGAGATCCATGAGAGGTTCTTCTCAAGGAGGCCCATCTGGACGCCGCCGTAGGCAACAACTGATTTTTCAGCCATCTCAACACCTTCATGTGCCCTGTCGAGGCCCTGGTAAAATATACTGGCCACCGGTCCGCGGGTATTGCGGCACACCTCCTTGGCTGCATCTATACCTTCTTCCCTGAGTGCCTTGTCAACCTTTGCGAGGAGTTTCTCGGTATTGGTTGTGGCCAGGTTGAGGTAGATGATTCTTTCAATTGCGATTGCCAGACCGAGGATGAGACAGAGAAGTACAACGCCCATAAAGCCGGCGCCACCTTCGATGAAGAGGCGTTTGATCTCCTTGTGCGGTGCCGTTTCACCGGTTGCGGGAGATGTTGACTGTGTCTGTTCGGTAAGTTGCTGTGTTGTTGCAGCCTGATCGGTCTGTGCCTGTGATGTCTGTGCCGTGCCGATAAGAAGCAGGGCTGCAAATGCCATAAATACAAGAACTCTTTTCATCATGTTAGATT
>JAVEZX010000042.1:0-5583 GCA_034002785.1 Bacteroidales bacterium | reverse complement strand
GCAAAGATTAAATGAACCCTTCGGGTCTTCATTTCTTTTCCCTCAGACCCTTCAGAGAGCAAGCTCCCTTCGGGTCTTCGGTAAAACAAATGATCCCGCCGGGGGCGGGATTCATTTAATCTTTGCGGAGAGAGGGGGATTCGAACCCCCGATACCCTTTAGAGGTATACTAGCTTTCCAGGCGAGCCAGTTCAACCACTCCTGCATCTCTCCAAAAACGGCGCAATTTACACAATTTTTTCTTATGTCAACCGGTTCAGCTCATTTCGCCGCAGAGCGGCCTGGAGAGCATGGATGCCACCCTCTCCTGAGGAAGCCCGCTGCCGAGCAGGATCATCATCTTCGTTACCGCGGCCTCAGTGGTGATGTCCCTGCCGCTGATGACACCGGCACTGATCAGCCCCGCCGAGGTCTCATACAACCCCATCTCCACACTGCCGGCCTGACACTGGGTGACGTTCAGAACCATGCCGCCACCACTGATGAACGACTTCAGCTCGTCAAGGAACCATGAAACCGTGGGGGCATTGCCTGTTCCATAGGTCTCGAGGATCAGACCCCTGACCCCGGCAGTCGCCATAATGGCATGAACAGTCTCTCGCCTGATGCCCGGGAAAAGCTGCAGTACTGCCACCGACGTCTCAAAACTTCCGGAAACGGTCAGGGGCCTGCGGACAGTGGGGTACCTTATTATATTCCTGTTGTACCGGATCTGAATCCCGGCTTCCGCCAGCGGCGGCAGGTTGGGTGAAACAAACGCATTGAAATGTTCTGCACTGTATTTGATGGTCCTGTTGCCGCGCAACAGCTTGTTTTCAAAGTATATGCAGACTTCCGGCACAACCGGCAACCCGTTCTCACGGGCCGCGGCAATCTCAATGGCCGTGATCAGATTCTCTTTGCCATCGGTGCGTAGCACTCCAATAGGCAACTGTGCCCCGGTGAAGATGACAGGCTTTTCCAATCCCTGCAGCATGAAACTGAGTGCCGATGCCGAGTAGGCCATCGTATCAGTACCGTGCAACACCACGAATCCGTCGAACCGGTTGTAGTTCTCCCCAATGGAAGAGGCAATCCTGTGCCACGTCTCCGGGTTTACCTCAGAGGAGTCGATCACGGGATCAAAGGTCACCGTCTCAAGCGTAAATCCGAACCGGCGCAACTCCGGCACCTGGCTGGAGATATGCCGGAAATCGATAGGCACAAGCGAGCCTGTTACAGGATCGTTGACCATTCCGATTGTGCCACCGGTATAAATGATAAGTATAGACCTGTTTGTCTCCATAAATCTACAGTCTGAACAGCCTCATGGCATTTTCCGTTGTTCTGTCGGCCACCTCAACCGGAGAGATTGCCAGCAACTCCGACAGTTTATCAATCACATATAGCAGGTAGGCGGACTCATTCCTCCTGCCCCGGTGAGGTACGGGAGCAAGGTATGGAGCATCGGTCTCCAGAACGATGTTATTGATCCCTGCAGCAATGGCCGCCTCCGCCTGCCGGCCGTTTTTGAATGTTACCACCCCGCCGATGCCGATCATGAATCCCATACGGGTAACTGCAATCGCCTCTTCAGCCGTTCCCGGAAAGGCATGAAATATTCCGCTTACCCTTCCCGGACCGAAGGAGCGAATCACTTCCATGATCAGGTGAAGCGATTCCCGTGCATGAATTACTATGGGCAGATTATATTCCTCAGCCAGTTCCATCTGGCGCCTGAAGGCGAGCGACTGTTCTGTCACGAAGGTCTGATCCCAGTAAAGGTCGATACCTGTTTCACCTATGCCGTAGTACTTGTGTTCCCGGAGTGCGGCTTCAACAACGGCAAGCTCGTCCGTGTAATTTTCCTTCACCGATGTGGGGTGGAGTCCCATCATCGGGAGGCAGATACCAGGGTAGTGTTCTTCGGCAGCCAGCATGGATGCCACCGAGGATGCGTCAATGTTCGGCATCATGATCCTGCTGATACCGGCGGCCATGGATCTCTGTATCACCTCGTCGCGGTCCCCGTCAAACTCGGGAAGATATATATGGTTATGGGTGTCAATAAGCTGCATGGGGCAAAAGTAGATATTTTCAGGCAATTGCCTTCTGCCATATTATTTCATAACTTTATCATGTCTCGCTAAGATATTGCACAATGTCAACAATGCCACTTGTTTACAAGATTGCCCTTGGCATGATACCGGGGGTAGGCGATATTACCGCCAGGAAGCTGGTATCATACGCAGGCAGCGTGGAGGCCGTCTTTACCGAATCGTTCCGCAACCTGACACGTATTCCGGGCATAGGGGAAGCCCTTGCCGCAGCCGTCGCAGGACATGAATACCTGCCTGCCGCAGAAAGGGAGGCAGAGTTCGTCGGGAGAAACAAAATCAGGGTATTCTTTTATCTCGATGACGATTACCCTCTGCGCCTCCGCCAGTGCGAGGACTCGCCAGTGACATTCTACATGCGCGGCAGTGCCGACCTCGATGCCACGATGATCCTCAGCATTGTCGGAACACGCCATGCCACCCCGCGTGGCCGCGAGCTCTGCCAGAAGATGGTGGCAGGGCTGGCGGAACACTTCCCGAACCTGGTCATTATCAGCGGGCTGGCTTACGGAGTGGATATTACTGCTCACCGGGCGGCCCTGGATGCAGGACTCCCCACCGTCGCCGTGCTGGGACACGGCCTTAAAACAGTCTACCCGTCGGTACACGCTGGCACAGCAAAGGCGATGCTTGAAAAAGGCGGACTGATAACCGATTTCTCCTCGTCCACCCTCCCGGAACGAAACAACTTCATCAGGCGCAACCGCATCATCGCCGGAATCTCCGACGCCACTCTGATCGTGGAATCCGGAATCAAAGGTGGCGCTCTCATCACAGCCGACATCGCCGCCTCGTATAATCGCGATGTAATGGCCGTCCCCGGCCGTCCCGGCGACGAATGGTCCGCCGGGTGCAATGCTCTCATCAGGTGCAACAAAGCCGCCCTCGTAGAGAAGCCGGGAGACATAGAATATATGCTCGGATGGAAACCGGCCGCGCTGACGGCACCGGTTCAGCCAACCCTCTTTTCTGGTATAACCGACAATGAGAGGAAGATCTGCGATGCACTAAAGGACGAGGGTGGCCTTACAATTGATATTTTGTCGCGGCTGCTTGAGATCCCTGTCTACAGGCTGTCAACCACATTGCTGCAGATGGAGCTGGCAGGGATGATCACTCCGTGCCCCGGGAATGTCTACCGTTTAAGGAACTGACTGTCAAAAAAAACAGGGAGCAGTCGCCTGACCACTCCCTGTCCAAAATTGTATTAATGTGTGCTGATTATATCACTCCCTGGTCAACCATTGCATTGGCAACCTTCAGGAAGCCTGCAATATTGGCGCCCTTCACATAATCAACATAACCGTCTTTGCGTGTGCCGTGCTTAACACATGCATCGTGGATGTTAATCATGATCGAGTGCAGTTTCTGGTCAACCTCTTCGCGGCTCCAGTTGAGCTTCATAGAGTTCTGCGTCATCTCAAGGCCCGAGGTGGCAACACCTCCTGCGTTTGCAGCCTTGCCGGGAGCAAAGAGCAGTTTGCCGTGCTGGATAATCTCGATGGCTTCAGGCGTACAGGGCATGTTGGCTCCTTCGCACACACACATCGCTCCGTTGGCAACGAGGTGCTCGGCATCCTCCTTGTGTAACTCGTTCTGTGTAGCGCAGGGAAGAGCTATATCGACCTTCACTTCCCATGGCCTCTTGCCCTTGACAAACTTCGAGCCTGCAAACTTCTTCGCATAAGGCTCAACTATATCCTGGTTCGTGGCCCTCAGCTCAAGCATGAAGTTGATCTTCTCGCCACTGATACCTGCCGGGTCATATATGTAACCGTCGGGCCCGGAGATTGTGACAACTGTGGCGCCAAGCTGGGTAGCCTTCGTCACTGCACCCCATGCCACGTTGCCGAAGCCGGATACTGCCACTTTTTTGCCCTCGAAAGTTTCCTTGCGGGTCTTGAGCATCTCATTTGCAAAATAGACACATCCGAAACCGGTAGCCTCGGGACGAACAAGTGAACCGCCCCAGTTCAGGCCTTTGCCTGTCAGAACGCCTGTATGCTCTGCTGCAAGTTTCTTGTACATGCCGTACAGGAACCCGATCTCGCGGCCGCCAACACCTATATCACCTGCGGGAACGTCGGTCTCGGGACCGATGTGCTTCCACAGTTCAAGCATGAACGACTGGCAGAAACGCATTACTTCGTTGTCTGTCTTGCCCTTTGGATCGAAGTCCGATCCGCCCTTGCCACCGCCCATGGGCAGGGTGGTCAGGGAGTTCTTGAAGATCTGCTCGAAGCCCAGGAACTTGAGTATTGAAAGATTGACCGTGGGGTGGAAACGGAGACCGCCCTTGTACGGGCCGATGGCGTTGTTGTACTGCACCCTGTATCCGAGGTTGACCTGCACATTGCCCTTGTCGTCCATCCAGGGTACCTTAAAGGTGAAGATGCGGTCAGGCTCAATAAGCCTCTGAAGAACACCTGCCTTGGCAAACCTGGGGTTTTCATTGTAAACTTCCTCGATCGACTCAAGGACCTCCTTGACTGCCTGATGATATTCTGATTCACCAGGATGCTTCTTCTCAAGCTCAGCCAGAATCTCTTTTACTTTCATTTTAAGGTATGTTTGTGATTTGTGATTTTTGTAAATGATCTATTACTCCTCAAAGGTCATTGAACCGCCAGTCATGAAAAATGACTTTGCTCATGTTTTATGCGGCAACAGTTAAACGGCTGATTTGTAGCTTTTAAGAGTCTCTTCAATGAGTTTGCGCTGAGCCTTCGAAAGAGCGGTAATGCAGACAGGCGGGTAGGCAGCCCGCTTTCCCTGGACCTGCTGATATAGGGTAATGTACTGGTAAAGGCCCATGACTTTGCTGGTTATTTCGTACCCGGCAAACCGGCCGGAAGGTATCTCGATGCTCTTGCTCTCGCCTGGCATCAGCCCCGTAGTGTACCATCTGAGTGTGACATTCCGCTCATCGGCCGAGAAAAACAGGTACCTGTACTGCCTGATCGCCGGCCAGAAGAGGATAAGCAGGTAGACAACCGTAACGGCAACAGTCAGCACTGTCAGGGTCTCCTCGGACATTGTCTTACGGAATATCCTGGGGAAGTATGCAAGGAATATGTATAGTACGTATACTACTGTGGTGATAAAGGCGGTCAGCCTCAGCACAACAATTCTCTTACCGTTGTCAAGTGTCATAATGGCTTTCTTTTGAACAAACCTAAGAAATTTTTTTCAATTGCCCCGGCGGGGCGAAGCAGTGGTCAGTGGCGGGCGACGCCAGGGATTACTCCCTCTTTATCTCCTGCGCAAATTAGTGGTCAGTGTCTGGGCGACGCCAGGGATTACTCTCTCTTTTTCCTGAAGAATTTCTTCATGATGGCGGAGCACTCTTCTGCGAGGACTCCGCTGCGCACCACAGTCTTCGGATGGAGGATGGCGGCCCCGGTGGTTGTATATCCCCTTTTAGGGTCATCGGCACCCCATACGATAGCCGATACCTGGCTCCACGCCAGCGCCCCGGCGCACATCA